>NZ_JBHYJX010000007.1:0-268738 GCF_042740985.1 Streptomyces sp. NPDC058985
CGGCGTCCAGCGGGGAGACGCCCTCGTCGTTGCTCTCCCAGTCGGCGCGGGAGCCTCACTTCTTCCCGGCGCCGCGCCGCACCGCCCTGCGCACCACCCGCCGGGCCCGCCGCACCTGGAGCCTCGCGCGCAACTGCGGGCGGCTGCCGGGCAGTCCCAGCTCCGTCAGCCGCAGCTCGGAGAAGTAGTGGGCGGGGGTGGCGGCAAGCCGGGCGCGCAGCCACGCGTCGGTCGGCTCCCGCAGGTCCGCGTACGTCTTGGGCTGCATGCAGAAGCCGATCGCCCGCACCAGCGGTGACAGCGATTCGGGCGCCGCGCCGACGCGGGCCGGCTCCTCGCCGCGCTCCAGGTCGGGCACCAGGTGGTCGACCACGGCCAGCGGCACCCGGTTGCTGTTCGGGTACGGCTTGAGCCGCTCCATCACCAGCGCCGTCCCCACCCGGGCGACGGGCACGTCGTAGTAGGCCGAGGCGGTCACCATCGCCGTCGAGAAGCAGCCGACGACCAGTTCGGGCGCGCAGCGGTCGTACAGCGTCTCGGCCAGCAGCGGCGCGTCCAGCACGGTGAGCCGTACGCCCGCGTCCGCCGCCGCCTTGCTCAGGGCCGCCGTGTACCCGGCGGGGGCCGTCGGGTGCGGCTTGAAGACCACGGACCGGTGCCCGGCCCGCGCGGCCCCGGTGAGCATCCGGACGTGCAGGTCCTCCTCCTCCCGCGCGGTGAGGATGTTGATCGCCGCCAGGTACTGGCCGAGCAGCACGGCCGTCGGCTTCTGACGGATCACGGGGGCCAGTTCGGAGTCGTCCGCCGCCTCCCGGGAGATCTCGTCGAGCACGGCGCGGAACGCGTCGTCGGGGACGATCTCGGGTTCGACGCCGTACTCGGACAGCAGCAGGGGCCGCAGCCCCGGGATCAGGTCCAGGTGGAGGAGGCGCCGGACGCGGCTCGCGATGGTCAGCGGGAGCTTCTCGCGGGTCGGGCCGTAGCTCATCAGGCCGTCGGCGTACACGTGGACGGCGCTCTCCGAGAAGATCGCCGCCAGCGCGCGGGCCGGGTTGACCTGGATCGACTCGACCGCCAGCTCGACCAGGTCCCGCTCGTCGATGCCCCAGGCGAGCCGGAAGGCCTTCTGCCACAGTGCCGTGTCGTTTCCGCGCGGGCCCCAGGCGCTGGGGTGGTGCGGGCGGATCGCCTCGTTCCAGCTGACGACGGAGTCGAACCGCGCCGTTATTCGCCCGTACCCGTGCATCTCGTCCAGCCGCAGCGCGGTCTCGGGTACGGCGGCGTTGTTCGAGACCAGCAGGATCCGCCGGGCGCCGTCGCGCGGCCCGAACAGGCCCGCGTCGAGCGCCGCGGCGAGGGTGGCCGCGCCGTACAGCGTGGAGACCTGGAAGATCTGGGTCCGGTGGGGCGTGGAGGTGGTGTGGGACATGGGTCAGGCAGCCTTCCGCCCGTCACGCAGGCGGTTGAGCAGCCTGCCGCGAGTCCTGTCGATGGTCCGGAGGGTCTCCTCCAGCACGTGCTGGGGCATGCGGTGCAGCGCGTCCCGCGCCTCCCGGCGCAGCCGCTGGGCCGCCGCCGACTCGTACTCGTCCACCTTGCCGAGGTGGAAGGCGATCATGGCGCAGTACGTCCGCACGGCCTTCGGCAGGAAGCGCTCGGCCTCCGGGTCCTTCAGCAGGTCCGCGAGGAGCATGTCGTAGGCCGGGATGAAGTCCAGCTGCCGGGAGTCCTTGATCTGCGTCAGCGAGGTGGCGACGCCGCGCCGGTAGAACACGCCGTGCAGACCGACGGACGCGTACGAGCGTGCCTTCAGGTGCAGGCGCCAGATCCACAACCGGTCCTCGGCGGTGCGCAGTTCGGTCGCGAAGCGCATCCCGCCGTCGGCGAAGAGGTGCCGGCGGTAGATCCCGGCCCAGACGAAGGGGTAGTCCACCATCGTCTCCATGTGCGGCGGCGCGATGCCGTCGCGCGGGTCCATCACGGTGTTGCGCACGGGCGCCGGCGGCCGCTTGATCACCCGCTCCGTGCCGTTGGCCTGCACGTGGTCGGTGCGGGCGAAGTCGCAGCCCAACTCGTCCATACTGCGCAC
This sequence comes from Streptomyces sp. NPDC058985, assembly GCF_042740985.1. Classification (NCBI taxonomy): domain Bacteria; kingdom Bacillati; phylum Actinomycetota; class Actinomycetes; order Kitasatosporales; family Streptomycetaceae; genus Streptomyces; species Streptomyces sp. NPDC058985. Next base: position 2,090 of record NZ_JBHYJX010000007.1, read on the forward strand.
CAGTTCGGGCAGGTAGCCCGGCCCGTACCAGTCGTCGCCGTCGAGGAAGGTGACGTACTCGCCGCGGGCCTCGTCGATGCCGCTGTTGCGGGCCTGCGCTATGCCGCGATTGGTCTCGTGCCGGATCACCCGGGTGTCGGAGCGTCGCTCCGCCCAGCGGTCGATCACCCATGACGTGGCATCCGTGGAGCAGTCGTCGACGAGCAGGAACTCGAAGTCCGGGTCCGCGTTGTTGGCGAGACTTCTCAGAGTGCTCTCGGCGAAGGTCTCCACATTGTGCATGGGGACGACGACGGACAGTTTCGGCACGCGGGCCTCTCACGCTCGTAGGTCGGGGATTGGAACAGGCTAACGACGCCGCCGAATCCGCCGGTGTCCAATCGGGCGCGGAAAAGCGAACTCCGTTCGCGGTGGAAGTGAATTCTTGGTGATTCCCGCCCGGGATCACGTCAGGCCGAAGACGTCCCGCAGTTCCTGGAGGTTCTCCTGCGTGGTCTTCCACAGGAATTCCTGCGCGCCGTGCACGTCGGCGACCGCCGCCGCGTGGTCGTCGAGCACCGCGGACGCCCGCTCCGCGAGACGCGGTCCCAGCTCCCGGTCGTGCACCGACAGCCCCCACTCCGGGCGCCCGATGTCCGACAGGAAGTAGGCCAGCTTCGGATGGGAGACGAGGCTCAGGATCGGGGTCCCGCAGCCGAAGGGGATCATCCCGGCGTGCCCGCGCATCCCGATCACCAGCCGCGCACGGGCGTACAGGTCGCGGATCGTGTCGTTCGACAGCGCGTAGAGCCGCTCGACGGGCAGGGCGATGCCGTGCTCCCGGCGCAGGTCGTGCACGAACCGCTCGTCCGCCGGCATGTGCGCCGCGTACCGGACGTCCGCCCGCTCCCGCAGCGCGCCGAGCGCGTGGGCCGTCTGGGCGAGGAAGTGCCCGTAGTCGTGGCCGAATCGCAGGCCCGCGCGGTCGTAGGCGCAGTTGACCAGCACGGTGTCGGACCGCTCGGCCGCCTCGAAGCGGCCCGGGAGCAGCTGCCGGGCCACCGTGGTCGGGCAGGGCTGGTAGCGCACCCGGTCGCGCAGTGAGGCGGGGAGCAGCTCGCGGACCCGGTCGATGGAGCCGTGGTTGCGCAGCCCGAAGAAGGCCGACCGCTCCACGAGGACGCGCAGGCTCTCGGCGAACCGGCGACGCCGGTACAGCTGCCCGTCGAAGACGTTGTAGCCGACCGCGAACACCGCGAGCGGTGCGGTGACGCGGGACAGCAGGTCGTCCGGCACGTTCCACTGCCAGTGGCTGTTGCCGTTGGGGGAGGTGTCCGGGAGGAAGAGCCCGCCGCCGCCCACGACCACTCCGCGGCGCGCGTTGAGTTGCTCCAGGGCCGCCTCGTCGACCAGCCGGTGCACCGGCTGCGGGTACCAGTGCCGGGGGCCGGTGTCGGTGCCGAAGCACATGCGTACGGCCTCGGGCAGGACCTTGTCCCCGGCGTTCTCGTCGCCCTCGGCGAACAGCGCCACGTGCGCGAGCTGCCCGGAGGGGGCCGGCCCCGGAGCGGCGGCACCGCCCTCCGGCTCCCGTGTCCGGGTGCGGACGTACCAGGCGTGGCAGCCCGCGTCGGTCGGGTCGGCGTCCAGGCCCTCGCGGGCGTAGGCGTGCGCGTCCGCCTCCCGGCCCAGGAGCCAGGCCAGCCGGGCGAGCTGCGCGAAGGCGCGCGGGGCGACGTCCGGGGCGGCGGCCGCCAGCAGCAGATGGGCCTCGGCCTCGTCGTAGCGGGAGAGCGCCATCAGGCAGACGCCCAGGGTCTCGTGGCAGCGCGGCGCGTCCAGCCGGTCCGCCACGACGGGCGCGAGGACCTCGACCGCCTCGTCGTACCGGCCCTGCCCGCGGTACACGTCGGCGACCGTGCGGGCCAGGTCCAGCGAGGGGCGGGCCTTCAGCAGGGGTGGGGCGTAGTGCGCCAGCAGTTCGGGGTGCTTGCGGCCGCGCAGGGCGCGGAAGGCGGCGCGGAACTCCTCGTCGCCCAGCTCGAAACGGCGCCGCGCCTCGGCCGCCGGGCCGTGCCCGGGGGTGCCGGACGGTCCCGTGAAGCGCAGGACGACGACGTCCTCGGGCACCGGCAGGTCGTCGTGCAGGCGGCGGGCCGGGAAGTCGTACCGCGCGTCGAGCGGGGTGAGGGCGCCGTCGGGCGCCACGCCCTCGCCGGAGCCGGAGCCGGAGCCGGAGCCCGACCCCGAGCCGGATGCGGACGCGGCGGCGAGCCGGGTCGCCAGGGCGTCGTCCACGTCCGCGCGCTGGAGGACGAACAGCCCGTCCGGCAGCACCACCGGCCGCTCCCCGTCCCGCTGTCCGGCGTGCGGCGACCGCGGTACGGCGGCCACCCCGTGGCGCATCCGCAGCAGCTCGCCGAGGTCGCCCAGGACGACCATGCCGGGGTCGAGGGCGACGACGGTGTCGTACCCCTCCAGCCGGAGGACGTCCCCGCGGCCGCCCTCCGCGCGGCGGGTGAGGAGGCGCGGGTGCAGCGGCCGCAGCGCGTCGAACGCGTCGTCGGGCAGCCCGGGGTGGAGGACCACGAAGTCCTCGCACACCCCCGGGTTGGTCAGCGCCAGGCTGCGTATCAGCGTGGGGAGGCGGGACAGGCCGTCCCGGTCGGTGTGGACGGCGAAGGCGATCCGGCGTCTGCCGGTGACGGCGCTCCGGTCGTCCGCGGAGGCGGGGGAGTGGGTCATCGCAGGGCGATCCTCATCTTGCTGTCGTCGACGTGCGTCGCGCGGTCCATGACCCACTCGGCCTCCCTCGGCCGTAGCCGCCCGGGCAGGGTGAAGCCGATCAGGTCGAGGCGGGGGCTCGCGTCCAGGAAGTCCAGGAGCCTGAGCACGGTGAAGGCGGTGGTCGTCGCCGGCTCCCAGCCGCCCTCGCCCAGCAGGGCCGGGTCGGCGAGCGGGCGGCGCAGGGAGGCGTCGCCGACGTGCTCCTGCGCCCCGGGCGCCAGCCGGGTCCGCACGGCGCGGCGCCAGTCGGCGGCCGGGTCGCCGAAGACCAGCCGGATGCCGGCCGGCCGCGCCCAGGCGGGCTCCTCCCAGGGGGCGCCGCCGCCCCGCAGCGTGACGGCGTGCAGGCCGGTGCGCTCGCCGGTGCCCTCGGCGCGGACGCGGTAGCCGTCGCAGCGCACCACCAGGTCGTAGTGGTCGATCTCCGGGCCCAGGGTGCTCGCGGCGACGTCCCCGGCGTTCGCGACCAGGCACACCGTCCGCCCCGCGATCAGGCCCCGCAGGCCGGCCACGCCGACCGGGGCGGCGCCGCCGAGCAGCGGTTCGGGTGCGGCGCCCTGCTCGACGAGGCGCCGGTGCCGGCCGTGCAGCTCCAGCAGGCGCCGCACCGCCGGGTCGCCCGGGCCGTGCTCGGCCAGCCGCTCCCGTACGAAGGAGGCGAACCGGGGTTCGACGACCGCGGTGGTCGTCGTGGGCTCGCGGAGCAGGCCGGCGAGAGGGGCGCCCGCCTCGGGGAAGAGCGCCACGGCCGCTTCGAGGCAGGCCCGGCGGCGGCGCAGGGTGTCCATCCTGCGGGCGACCTCGGGCGCCGGGGCGCCGCCGCCGAGGAGCGTGACGTAGCGCTCGTAGCACTGCAGCGCCTCGTCCCCGCGGCCGAGCCCGTCCAGCGCCAGGCCGCGCAGCCGCCAGGCGCCCTTGGACCGCTGCCGGATCCCGGCCGACGACTCGGCGAGCCCGAGCGCCAGGCCCAGCCCGCGCTCCCCGCCCGCCTCCAGTGCGCGCTCGCCGACCTGGAGCAGGGCGTCGAAGGGGTCGGCCGACGGGCTGTCCAGCGAGGCCGCGAACACGCCGATCGCCCGGGTCAGCCGCACCTGCGGGACGCCGGCCTTGTCGCCCTCCCCGGCGAGGTGCTCACCGCACAGCCGCATGCTCCGCGCGTACAGCACCGGCCTGGCGGCGTCCTTCTGCCGTGCCTTGAACAATCCCGCCAGGGGTTTCGTCATGCGCTCCACCGTTCTCCGACCGGAGCCCGAATGTGCCGCAGCCCAACGCTCCGCGGGTGTCCGGGGGACGGACACCGGGTGAACACTCGCCCCGTCCAAGAGCCCCGCACGCACCCGGCACCCGGCCGCCTCACCGCCCCAAGGAACGCCGAATCGCCCGTGCCCGCCGCACGACCCTCCGGGCCGTCGAGTTGTGCGGCAGGAAGCCCAGGCGGGACGGGATGCCGCCGGGGAGGCCCAGGGACGTGAGGCGGCGTTTCTTGAAGTAGCGCCAGGTCTGGGGGGTCAGGCTGGTGCGGAGGTAGGTCTCGGCGGCGGGGCGCAGCTCCGGGAGGACCTTCGGCTGCATCGCGAAGCCGACGGTCCGCAGCAGCGCGGTGAGGGCGTCGGTGTCCGTGGCGGGCCGGCCCTCGGCGACCGCTTCGGCGTCGGACAGGTCCGGCAGCAGCGCGTCCACGAGGGTGGCGGGGACGCGGTTGCTGTTCTCGTACGGCGTCAGCCGGTCCAGCAGCGTCTCGGTGCCGACCCGCGCCACCGGCAGCCCGTACAGCGTGGACGCGGTGAGCAGCGCCGTGGAGAAGCAGCCGACGACCAGCGCCGGGCGGGTCCGCTGGAACAGCACCTCCGCGAGGACCGGCGTCTCCACCACGTGCAGCTCGACGCCGAGTTTCCCGGCCTCCCGTTCCAGCGTCCGCGTGAACCGGGCCGGTGCGGTCGGGTGCGACTTGAACACCACGCGGGTGTGCCCGAGCGCCGCCGCACCGGTCAGCATCCGTACGTGCAGGTCTTCCTCCTCCTCGGCGGAGAGCACCCCCAGCGCCGAGAGGTACTGGCCGAGCAGCACCGCGGGCCGCTCCACGTCCGGCAGACCCGCGCCGGTCTCCGCCAGCTCGGCGAGCACCTTCGTGAACGCCGGGGCCGGCACGATCTCGGGTTCGACGCCGAACTCCGTCAGCAGCAGCGGCGCGAGCCCCGGCACCAGGTCCAGGTGGAGCAGCCGTTCGACGCGCGTGCCGACCAGGGGGGCCAGCTTGGTGCGGGTGGGCCCGTAGCTCATCAGCCCGTCCGCGTAGACGGTCAGCGGCGCGTCGGTGAAGATCTGCGCCACGCCGAGCGCGGGGTGCACCTGGATCGACTCCACGGCCAGCGCCACGTCGTCGTCGCCGATGCCCCAGGCCAGCCGCAGATGCCGCTCCCACATCGGTACGTCGTCCAGCCGCGGCGACCAGCCGCCGGGGTGGAAGGGGAAGACCGTCTCGTTCCACGACACCACGTCGTCGAACCGGTCGCGCAGCCGCTCGAACCCCGGCATCCGGTCCACGGACGGGGCCGTCTCGGGCGTCGCCGCGTTGTTGGAGACCAGCAGGATCCGCCGGTCGGCCGGGGTGAAGCAGCCGGTGTCCAGGGCCGCCGCGAGCGTCGCCGTGCCGTACAGCGTCGACGCCAGGAAGATCTGCGTGGTCACGCCGCCGCCCCCGTCCCCGCACGCCGGCGCAGCCGGCGCAGTCGCGTGGCGCGCTCGGCGTCCATCGAGGCCAGCGCCCCCTCCAGCGCGTCCTGCGGCATCCGCCGCAGCGCCGCCGCGCTCATCTCCTTGAGTTTCCGCGCCACGGCAGGCTCGAACCTTTCGATGGAACCGAGATGGTGGGAAATGATCGCGCAGTACGTCCGCACGGCCTTGGGCAGCAGCAGCTCCGCCTCCGCGTCACCCGCCGCCCCCGCGACGACCTCGTCGAACGCGCGGATGAAGTCGAGCTGGCGGACGTCACCGATCTGGGTGAGCGAGGACGCCACCCCGCGGCGGTAGAAGGCACCGAGCAGCCCGGTCACCGCGAAGGAGTCCGCCTCCCGGTGCAGCTTCCAGATCCACGGCCGGTCCTCGGCCGTGCGCAGCCCGTCGGTGAAGTGCAGCAGGCCGCGCTCGGCCAGCCGCCGGTGGTAGATCCCCGCCCACGCGTAGGCGTAGTCCACGGAGGTCGAGCGGTGCGCGGGCAGGATCGCGTCGCGCGGACGCAGCGCCACGTTGCGGCGGCCGTGCGGGACGCGGTGCAGCGTCCGGGCCCGCCCGGTGCACTGCACGTGGTCGGTGCGCACGAAGTCGACGTCCAGCCCCTCGATCGCGGTCACCAGCCGGGCGCAGTGGCCCGGCGCCAGCCAGTCGTCGCCGTCCAGGAAGGCGACGTACTCGCCGCGCGCCCGGTCGATGCCGGTGTTGCGGGCGGTCGCCAGGCCGCCGTTCTTCTCGTGTATGACCAGCACCGCCCCCGGCAGCTCGCGCTCGGCACGCGCGAGCAGGTCCACGGTCCCGTCGGTCGAGCAGTCGTCGACGAGAATGAATTCGAAGTCGTCCCGCGCGTTTGCGCGCAGACTCCGCAGGGTGTCTGGTGCGTACTGCCGAACGTTGTAGAACGGCACGATGACGGAGAGCTTGGGCACGTGAGCGACGTTATGCGCCGGCCCGGCATTCGGCTTTACCGCCGCCTTGATGTGAGGTGAACGCGGCGTGGCGAAGCAGTGAAGCGAACATTCTTACGGGCGCCGGGTGAGCTGATTCCCCTTCCGGCGATGTGCTGTTCACCATTTGTTGGATTCCGGTTGGGCGGTTCCTAGAAATGGCTTCCTAGCGTCTACGACGTGCCAGCAAGTGCAACGAAGGCCCTGCGAGTCGCCGTCCTGGCGGACTCCGACACCCGGTGGAAATGGGGCGCGCTCACCGCGACCCGGATCTCCCCCGCGGAACCGGAGGACATCCGCCTCGACGGCTACCTCCTGCGCGGCCGAGCCACCCCCACCGCCCGCCAGCTGCGGGAGGTCGGCGTCACCGCGGACTCGCTCCGCGAGGTGACCGCCGTCGAGTTCCTGCGCGCCATGGAGACGGCGACGGGCGAGGAGTCCTACGACGTCCTCGTCCTCGCCCTGGTCGGCGGCGGCGTCCAGGCGATGCTGCACGGACTCGGCCGCGTCTGGCGGGACCGCGCCGACCGGCCCGTGGTCGTCACCGGCTACGTCGGCGTCGTCTACGAGAAGCTCGCCGACGGCCTGCTGCTGCGTCACGGCGCCGACCTCGTCCTCGCCAACTCCCGCCAGGACGCGGAGCGTTTCCGGTCCGTGTACGAGGGGGTCGGCGCCGACGCCTCGGCCGTGACCGAGGTGGCCCTGCCCTTCCTGGGCGGCGCGGGGTACACGGGCGAGCCCGACGGCACCGACCGCCCCTACACGGTCGTCTTCGCCGCCCAGCCCTCGGTGCCGGACAGCCGCAAGGACCGTACGTACCTCCTCGAACGGCTGATCCGGCACGCCCGCCGGCACCCCGAGCGCGAGGTGCTGCTCAAGCTGCGCTCCAAGCCCGGCGAGCACACCACGCACATCGAGGAGCTGCCGTACCAGAAGCTGGTGCAGCGGGCCGACCCGCCGCCCAACTTCCGCCTGGTCTACGGGCACATGGGCGATGTCCTGGACCGCACCGACCTGCTGGTCACCATCAGCTCCACCGCGGCCCTGGAGTCCCTGCACCGCCGCATCCCGACGGTCGTCCTCACCGACCTGGGGGTCCGCGAGACCCTCGGCAACCACCACTTCGTGGGCTCCGGCTGCCTCGCCTCCTGGGACCAGCTCGACGAGGGCCACCGCCCCGAGCCGGACGCCGGGTGGGTCGCCCGGCAGGGCGTCGCGGCGGACGGCGAGTACGCGACCGCCTTCGACGCGGCCCGCGACCGCATCACCGCCCTGCGGGGCGCCCTGCCCCCGCTCGCCCCGTACTACACACCGGTCACCGCCCCCGGCTACCTGCCCGGCATCCTCGCCCGCCACCACCTCGCCCCCGACGGCACCCCGCTGCCCGGCGCGCCCGCCGCGGACCGCGAGCCCGGCCCCGTCCGCCAGGTCGTGCGCAGGGCGGCACGCGGCGCCTACCGCCACGGCGTCCAGCGGGTCGCCCCGGTGATCCGACGCATGGGGGAACTGTGACCCCCGCGACCTCGGCCCCCACGACCTCCACCCCCGCACACATCCCCGCACAAGGAGCAGACCCCATGTCCAACCCGCAAGCGGGCCAGGGCGCTTCGGTGCGCCGGGTGCTCGCGGTGATCCCCGCGCGCGGCGGTTCCAAGGGAGTGCCCGCGAAGAACCTCGCCCCCGTCGGCGGCGTCCCGCTCGTGGCCCGCGCGGTGCGCGAATGCCGGGCCGCCCGCCTGGTGACGGACGTCGTCGTCTCCACCGACGACCAGACCATCGCCGCGGCGGCCCGCGAGGCCGGCGCCGAGGTCGTGCTGCGGCCCGCCGCCATCGCGGGGGACACGGCCACCTCCGAGGCCGCCGTGCTGCACGCCATGGACGCCCACGAGGCCCTGCACGGCTCCGCCGTCGACGTGGTGCTGCTCGTGCAGTGCACCAGCCCCTTCATCGTCCGCGAGGACATCGACGGGGTGGCCGGCGCGGTCGCCGAGGCCGGCGCCGACACCGCGGTGACGGTGGCGCCGTTCCACGGCTTCGTGTGGCGCGACGGTGCGGACGAGGCGGAAGGCACCGACGGCGGCTACGGCGTCAACCACGACAAGTCGTACCGCCCCCGCCGCCAGGACCGCCCCCAGGACCTGCTGGAGACCGGCGCCGCCTACGCCATGGCCGCCCCCGGCTTCCGCAAGCACGGGCACCGCTTCTTCGGCCGCACCGAACTGGTCCGCACCGACCCGGCCCGCGTCCTGGAGATCGACGACCCGCACGACCTGGCCCGCGCCCGCGCCCTGGCGCCGCACTTCGACGCCGCCCGGCCCGGCGCCCTCCCGACCGCGCGGGACATCGACGCGGTCGTCCTCGACTTCGACGGCACCCAGACCGACGACCGGGTGCTGATCGACTCCGACGGACGGGAGTTCGTCTCCGTGCACCGCGGCGACGGACTCGGCATCGCGGCCCTGCGCCGCAGCGGCCTGACGATGCTGATCCTGTCCACGGAGGTGAACCCGGTCGTCGCCGCCCGCGCGCGCAAGCTCAAGCTCCCCGTGCTGCACGGCATCGACCGCAAGGACCTCGCGCTCAAGCAGTGGTGCGAGGAACAGGGCATCGCGCCCGAACGCGTGCTCTACGTCGGCAACGACGTCAACGACCTCCCGTGCTTCGCCCTCGTCGGCTGGCCGGTTGCGGTCGCCAGCGCCCACGACGCCGTACGCGGCGCGGCCCGCGCGGTGACCACCGTCCCCGGCGGTGAGGGCGCCATCCGGGAGATCGCGAGCTGGCTCCTCGGCCCCTCGCTCGACTCCCACGACACCCCCGACTCCTTCGAATCCCCCACGATCACCCAGTCCAAGTAAGGAACCACTGCCATGAGCACCAACTCCCGTATCCGCACCTTCGGTACCCGCGAGGCCGGCCCCGGCCGCCCCGTCTACGTCACCGGTGAGATCGGCATCAACCACAACGGCGAGCTGGAGAACGCCTTCAAGCTGATCGACGCCGCCGCCGAGGCCGGCTGCGACGCCGTCAAGTTCCAGAAGCGCACCCCCGAGATCTGCACCCCGCGCGACCAGTGGGACATCGAGCGGGACACCCCCTGGGGCCGGATGACGTACATCGACTACCGCCACCGCGTGGAGTTCGGCGAGGACGAGTACCGCCAGATCGACGAGTACTGCAAGACCAAGAACATCGCCTGGTTCGCCTCCCCGTGGGACACCGAGGCCGTCGCCTTCCTGGAGAAGTTCGACGTCCCCGCCCACAAGGTCGCCTCCGCCTCGCTGACCGACGACGAGCTGCTGCGCGCCCTGCGCGCCACCGGCCGCACCGTCATCCTCTCCACCGGCATGTCCACCCCGAAGCAGATCCGCCACGCGGTCGAGGTCCTGGGCAGCGACAACATCCTGATGTGCCACGCCACGTCGACGTACCCGGCGCAGGCCGAGGAGCTGAACCTCCGCGTCATCCACACCCTCCAGCAGGAGTACCCGAACGTCCCGATCGGCTACTCCGGTCACGAGACCGGCCTGCAGACCACGCTCGCCGCCGTCGCCCTCGGCGCCACCTTCGTCGAGCGCCACATCACCCTCGACCGCGCCATGTGGGGCTCCGACCAGGCCGCCTCCGTCGAGCCGCAGGGCCTGACCCGCCTGGTGCGCGACATCCGCACGATCGAGGCCTCCCTCGGCGACGGCGTCAAGAAGGTCTACGAGTCCGAGCTGGGCCCGATGAAGAAGCTGCGCCGCGTCACCGGCGTCGTCGCCGAGGCGGAGATCGCCGACGCCGCGGGCGAGCCCGTCAACGTCTGACACCAGGCCCCACCACCCCACCAGGCCCTCACCACGGGACGGTCGTACGCCGATGAGCCCCCGCGCCGGGAATGCCGGCCCCCGCACTCTCGCCTTCGTCGAGAGCCCGGTACAACTGCTGAACGTGCTGGAGTGGGCGCACACCCGCGCACCCGGCGCGGAGCTCACCCTCGTGGTGCTGTCCCCCGTGGACCCGATGACCCGCGGTCAGCTGCGCCGCATGGCGGAACTGGCCCGCAAGGAGGGCCACACGATCCGCTGGGAGGAGGCCCGGGGCGGTGCCACGGCACCCTTCCGCACCGTGGGCGGCCTCACCACCGCCCTGCGCCAGGCCGAACGGGTCGTGATGGGGGACCCCTTCTCGCGCTACGTCCAACTGCTCCTGACCATCACCCGCGCCCACGATCTCGTCGTCGTCGACGACGGCACGGCCACGATGGAGTTCGTCACCCAGCTCGCCCAGGGTGAACGCCTGGTGCGCTGGCACCGCAAGGGCAGCCGGCCCGGCCCGCGCGACCTGCTCTTCGCGCCCGTCTCCCGGTCCGCCCGGCACCGCCTGACCCCGACCCCCGACCGGCAGGTCTCGGTCTTCTCCTCGATGCCGATCGAGGACGTCCCGGACGGCGTCACCGTCACCGCGAACGACTTCGCCTGGACCCGCGCCCGCTTCGGCCCGCCACGCATCACCAAGGGCGCCGACATGGTCGGCACCTCCCTGGTCGAGACCGGCGTCGTCGAGGCCGACCGCTACCTGGACGCCGTACGCGGCCTGGCGAGGACGCACGGGGCCGCCCGCTACTTCGCCCACCGCCGGGAGAGCGCCGAGAAGCTGCACCGGCTGGCCGTGGAGACGGGCCTGCAGATCGTCCGCCCCGACCTCCCCCTGGAGCTGATCGCCCGCCGCGGCCCGATCGGCCGAACGGTCGTCAGCTTCCCCTCCACCGTCGTCCACACCCTGCCGCTGGCCCTGGCCGGCACCGAGGTCCGCGTCGCGGTCTGCGACATCGACCCCGCCTGGCTCACCCAGCACGCCTCACCGCGGGCCCGCGGCTTCCTGTCCGGGGTCACGGGCTCGGCCCGGGACGTCCACCGGCTGTCGGCGGTGGCACACGCGGGGCAGGCCGTCTCCTGGGCAACTCCGTAGGCCATCTCACGTGGACGCTCCAGCGTGGCTCAGCCGTACCGTGGTATGCGTGAGAGGAGCAAGTAAACAGGAAAGACGGAGCCGGGTGCCGAGGCCAGAAGCGGGTGAGTGTACCCACCCCCGTTGAGAGCCATGCGCCGAGCGGCCAACTTTCTTCGCCCAGCGGGCTGAAATTTTGTTGATCGCGGGACAGTTGACCACCCCGGCGTCCTACCCTTCAGAGGGTGAAGCAACTGATGTCCCGTGAGACCGAGGCCGATCCGTCAGGGGAAGCGCAACTTCCCGGTACGTTGCCGGAGGCGTTGCGCGCAGAACTCGTGGCCTTCCGCCGCGACCTGCACATGCACCCCGAGCTGGGCAACCAGGAGTTCCGCACCACCGCCGCGATCAAGGAACGGCTCGAACGAGCCGGCCTCAAGCCGCGCGTGCTTCCGGTCGGAACCGGGCTCGTCTGCGACATCGGCACCAACACCGACTCGGGGCAGTGGGCGGGCGGGCCGCGCATGCTCGCCCTGCGGGCCGACATCGACGCCCTGCCCATCCCGGACACCAAGAGCGACTGCCCGTACCACTCGCGGGTGCCGGACCGCGCCCACGCCTGCGGCCACGACGTGCACACCACCGTCGTCCTCGGCACCGGACTGGTCCTCGCCGCGCTGCACGAGCGGGGGCTGCTGCCCCGGCCCGTGCGGCTGGTCTTCCAGCCCGCCGAGGAGGTGCTGCCCGGCGGTGCGGCCGACGCGATCGAGGGCGGCGCGCTCGACGGGGTGCGCCGGATCCTGGCCGTGCACTGCGACCCCCGGGTGGACGCCGGGCGGATCGGACTGCGGGTGGGGCCGATCACCTCCGCCTGCGACCGGCTGGAGATCGCCCTCAACGGACCCGGCGGCCACACCGCCCGCCCGCACCTGACCACCGACCTGGTCACCGCCGCCGCACGGGTGGTCACCGACGTGCCCTCGCTCGTCGCCCGGCGCGTGGACAGCCGCAGCGGTCTCGCCCTGACCTGGGGCCGGGTCGAGTCCGGCCACGCCCCGAACGTCATCCCGCAGCACGCCGAACTCGCCGGGACGGTCCGCTGCCTCGACCTCGACGCCTGGCGCCAGGCCCCCGACCTGGTGGTGGGCGCCATCGACGAGATCGCCAACCTGTACCGGGCGAAGTCCGAGATCACCTACGTCCGGGGCGTGCCGCCGGTCGTCAACGAGGTGACCAGCGTCGAACTCCTCCAGACCGCCATGATCGCCCGGCTCGGCACGGACTCCGTGGAGAGCACCGAGCAGAGCCTCGGCGGCGAGGACTTCTCCTGGTACCTGGAGCAGGTGCCCGGCGCCATGGCCCGCCTCGGCGTCCGCCCGCCCGGCGAGCGGACCGTCCGCGACCTGCACCAGGGCGACTTCGACGTGGACGAGTACGCCATCACCGTCGGCGTGGAGATGTTCACCGCGGCGGCGCTCATCGACGCCGTCAACTGAGCGGCACCCGTCCGCCGAGCCCGTCGCGGTTGCGGCCGCGGCGGGCCGGGGGCAGCCTGACGCGGTCGTTCACAAGGTCGTAACCGGCCAGCGGCACGAATGGGTAACGGCCATGCGGAACCCCGTTCCCAGGAGTTTCTACGCGCGTTAATCTGCGCCGAACCGAGCGCCCGCTGCGGGGCTTTGGAGAATGGGGAACTTCAGATGCGTCGGATATCGAGACTCACCCGCGTCGCGGTGGGGGCCGCGTCGCTCGCACTCGCCGCCACGGCCTGCGGAGGCACAAGCAGCGACAGTGGCGACGGCAAGGACGACAAGGGCCTCGCCATCGCGTACGACATCGGCGGCAAGGGCGACCAGTCCTTCAACGACGCCGCGTACGCCGGTCTGGAGCGGGCGAAGAAGGAGTTCGGCTACGAGACGGCCGACATCGAGCCCACCGACGGTGAGACGGACGCCGACAAGGAACAGCGTCTGACCTCCCTGGCCAAGCAGGGCTACAACCCCGTCATCGGCGTCGGCTTCGCCTACGGCCCGGCGATGAAGGCGGTCGCCTCGAAGTACCCGGACACCACCTTCGGCATCGTCGACTCGGTGGTCGAGGGCAAGAACGTGGCGTCCCTCGTCTTCGCCGAGAACGAGGCGTCCTACCTCGCCGGTGTCGCCGCCGCCAAGGCCACCAAGACCAAGACGGTCGGTTTCGTGGGCGGCGTGGACATCCCGCTGATCCACAAGTTCGAGGCCGGCTACAAGCAGGGGGTCCAGGACACCGACCCGAAGATCAAGGTCGTCTCGCAGTACCTGACGCAGACCGCCGAGGAGGGCGGCTTCTCCAGCCCGGACAAGGGCCGCGCGGCGGCCGAGGGCCAGATCGAGAAGAAGGCCGACGTCGTCTACCAGGCGGCCGGGCTGTCCGGGCAGGGCGTGATCGAGGCGGCCGCCAAGGCGAAGGTCTGGGCGATCGGCGTCGACTCGGACCAGTACGAGCAGGAGGCCCTCGCGGCCTACAAGGACTCCATCCTGACCTCCGCCCTCAAGGACATCGACGGGGCGGTCTTCGCCCTGGCCGAGTCCGTCGAGGACGACAAGCCGCTGGCCGGCACCCACACCTTCGACCTGAAGTCGGACGGGGTGGGCCTGTCCGACAGCAACCCGAAGTTCGCCGAGGTCCCGGGCGCGCAGGACGCCGTGGCCAAGGCCAAGGAGGGCATCACCAGCGGCTCGATCAAGGTGAAGACCGAGTAGCGGGGGCCGGCACGGCACGTCCCGAAGCGGGCGGGCGCCCCGGGCGCCCGCCCGCTTCGGCATGCCCCGGACGCGCTCCCGGCTCCGCCCGCCGCGTCACCCTCCGCCACCCTCCGTTTGCGTCCGGCAAGCCTCGCGCCCCCGTCCGGGCCGCCTAGCTCACGGGCGGATAACAAGGTGGACAGAAGGGGTTTTCAGGCAGGTCTACGCGCGTTAATCTGCGGCGAAACCCAGCGCCGCAGCCGAACCGTCCCCGGCGCTTGTACGACAGGAGCACCAGACATGCGCCGGATTTCCCGGATCACGGTCGCAGGCGCAGCGACCGCCTCCCTGGCCCTCGCGCTCTCCGCCTGCGGCGGCACCTCGACCTCCTCCGGGTCGGACTCCGAGGGCGACAAGGGCCTCGCCATCGCCTACGACGTCGGCGGCAAGGGCGACCAGTCCTTCAACGACGCCGCGTACGCCGGTCTGGAGCAGGCGAAGAAGGAGTTCGGCTACGAGACGGCCGACATCGAGCCCACCGACGGCGAGACCAACGCCGACAAGGAGCAGCGCCTGGTCTCCCTGGCCAAGCAGGGCCACAACCCGGTCATCGGTGTCGGCTACGCGTACGCCGCCGCGATCAAGAACGCCGCCGAGAAGTACCCGGACACCACCTTCGGCATCGTGGACGACGCCACGATCGAGTCGAAGAACGTGGCGGACCTGGTCTTCAACGAGGAGCAGGCCTCCTACCTCGCCGGTGTCGCCGCGGCCAAGAGCACCAAGACCGACACGGTCGGCTTCGTGGGCGGCGTGGACATCCCGCTGATCCACAAGTTCCAGGCCGGCTTCGAGCAGGGCGTCAAGGACACCGACCCGAAGGTCAAGGTCCTCTCCCAGTACCTCACGCAGACCGCGGAGGAGGGCGGCTTCTCCAGCCCCGACAAGGGCAAGACCGCCGCCGAGGGCCAGATAGAGAAGAAGGCCGACGTGGTCTACGCGGCCGCCGGTCTCTCCGGCCAGGGCGTGATCGAGGCCGCCGCCGCCAACAAGATCTGGGCGATCGGCGTCGACTCCGACCAGTACAAGCAGGAAGCCCTCGCGAAGTACAAGGACTACATCCTGACTTCGGCCACCAAGGACGTCGCCAAGGCCGTATACAACCTCGCGAAGTCCGTCGAGGACGGCAAGCCGGAGACCGGTATCGTTCGGGGCGATCTGAAGTCCGGCGAGGTCGGTCTCTCGGACTCCAACCCGAAGTTCGCGGACGACGCCGAGCTCCAGGCAGCCATCAAGACGGCCAAGGAGAAGATCATCAGCGGCGAGATCAAGGTCAAGAGCAGCTGAGCACCGAGCAGCTGACCAGCAATACCTCGAACAGCGTGTAACCGCGCCGGTCGCACCGCTCGGCGGGGTACGGGGAGGGAGCCTCCGGCTCTCCTCGTACCCCGTCGTGTCGATGTGCCGCCGCTTTTAGATGCCGTAGGGGCGCTACGCGCGTAGACGGCCCCCGTCCCCAGGAGTGTGCGCCATCAACGCGTCCAGCAGCCCTCCGGCCGAAGCGGCGGTCAGCGAACCGGTGACCGCCGTCGAACTCGCCGGGATCACCAAGCGATTCCCCGGCGTCGTGGCCAATCACGACATCCACCTCACCGTCCACAAGGGCACCGTGCACGCCCTCGTCGGCGAGAACGGCGCCGGCAAGTCGACGCTGATGAAGATCCTCTACGGCATGCAGAAGCCGGACGAGGGCACCATCGCGGTCGACGGCGAGAAGGCCGCCTTCTCCTCGCCCGCCGACGCCATCGCCCGCGGCATCGGCATGGTCCACCAGCACTTCATGCTCGCCGACAACCTCACGGTCCTGGAGAACGTGGTCCTCGGCAGCGAGAAGCTGTACGGCATCGGCGCCAAGGCCCGCCGGAAGATCAAGGAGATCTCCGAGCGGTACGGCCTCGGCGTCAAGCCCGACCTCCTGGTCGAGGAGCTGGGCGTCGCGGCCCGGCAGCGCGTGGAGATCCTCAAGGTCCTCTACCGCGGCGCCCGCACGCTGATCCTGGACGAGCCGACCGCCGTGCTCGTGCCGCAGGAGGTCGACGCCCTCTTCGACAACCTGCGCGGGCTGAAGGCCGAGGGCCTGTCCGTCATCTTCATCTCCCACAAGCTGGGCGAGGTCCTGTCGGTCGCCGACGAGATCACCGTCATCCGCCGGGGCACCACGGTCGGCACCGCCGTCCCCGCCGAGACCACCCCGCGCCAGCTCGCCGAGCTGATGGTCGGCAGCGAACTGCCCACCCCGGAGACGGCGGAGTCCACGGTCACCGACCGCGCGGTCCTCACCGTCGACACGCTGCGCCTGGCCGCGCCCGGCGGCAAGGCCCTGCTGGACGACATCTCCTTCACCATCCACGCCGGTGAAGTGCTGGGCATCGCCGGTGTCGAGGGCAACGGCCAGACCGAGCTGGTCGACGCGCTCATCGGCCTGCGCCACGCCGACTCCGGCTCCATCCGCTTCCTCGACGAGGACATCACCGCGCTGCCCACCCGCAAGCGCCGCGAGCAGGGCGTCGGCTACATCCCCGAGGACCGCCACCGCCACGGCCTGCTCCTGGAAGCGCCACTCTGGGAGAACCGCATCCTCGGCCACGTCACCGAGAAGCCCAACAGCAAGGGCGTCTGGCTGGACCCGAAGGGCTCCCAGGAGGACACCCGCCGCATCGTCGAGACGTACGACGTCCGTACCCCCGGCATCGAGGTCACCGCCGCCTCGCTCTCCGGCGGCAACCAGCAGAAGCTGATCGTCGGCCGCGAGATGAGCCACAAGCCGCGCTTCCTGATCGCCGCCCACCCCACCCGCGGTGTGGACGTCGGCGCGCAGGCCGCGATCTGGGACCACATCCGGGAGGCCCGCCGCGAGGGCCTCGCCGTCCTGCTGATCTCCGCCGACCTGGACGAGCTGATCGGCCTGTCCGACACGCTCCGGGTGATCTACGACGGCCGGCTCGTCGCGGACGCCGACCCGGCCTCCATCACACCCGAGGAGCTGGGGTCGGCGATGACCGGCGCCGCGAGCGGCCACCTGGAACACGACGCGACCGACGCGACCGGTACCACCGACGCGACCGACGAGACCCCCGAGATCCGCAAGTCTCCCCAGTCCCCGTCCCCCGAGGCTCCGGAAGACGAGGCCCGCTGATGAAGAAGTTCGACAAGGAGCGCGTGCTCCTCGCGGTGGCCGGGCCGGTCATCGCGCTCGCCGTGGCCTTCGTGCTCAGCGCGATCGTCCTGATCGCCTCGGGCAAGAACCCGGTCGAACCGTTTGCCCTGATGTTCGAGCAGGCCGGATTCTCCGACATCCAGGTCCTGATCATCAACCAGGCGTCGATGTACTACATCGCCGCCCTGGCGGTCGCCATCGGCTTCCGGATGAACCTGTTCAACATCGGCGTCGACGGCCAGTACCAGCTCGCCGCCTTCATGGCCGCCGTGGTCGGCGCCCACGCGAACCTGCCGGCCTTCCTCCAGGTCCCGCTGCTGCTCCTGACCGCCGTCCTCACCGGCGCCTTCTGGTCCGGCATCGCCGGTGTCCTCAAGGTCACCCGCGGCGTCAGCGAGGTGGTCGCGACGATCATGCTCAACGCGATCGCCACCTCGCTCATCGTCTACATGTGGAAGCCGGACGTCTTCGGCGTCAAGATCGGCAACAACAGCACCACCGGCGAGATGCACGAGTCCGGCTGGATCCCCGGCATCGACATGGGCGCGGCCGGCGAGGTCTACGGCCTGGTCGTCCTGGCCGTGCTGCTCGGCATCGGCTACTGGATCACCCTCAACCGCACCCGCTTCGGCTTCGACCTGCGCGCCTCCGGCGCCTCCGAGTCCGCCGCGGCGGCCAGCGGCGTCGACCCCAAGCGCATGGTGCTCACCGCGATGCTCCTCTCCGGCGGCCTCGCCGGTCTCGCGGGCCTGCCGATCCTCCTCGGCGACACCCACACCTACAGCCTCAACTTCCCCACCGGCATCGGCTTCCTCGGCATCGGCATCGCCCTGCTCGGCCGCAACAGCCCGGTCGGCATCGCCTTCGCCGCCCTGCTGTGGGCCTGGCTCGACAAGGCCTCGCCCGAACTGGACTTCCACGGCTACGACAAGGAGATCGCGGTCATCATGCAGGGCCTGATCGTCCTCTCGGTCGTCGTCTCCTACGAGGCCGTCCGCGAGTGGGGTCTGCGCCGCCAGCAGCGCCGGGTCGGCGCCGAGCTGGCCGCCGGACACGTCCTCGGCGCCACCGACAACACCAAGAAGGAGGTGGCTGGCCGATGACCACCGCAACCGACCTCAACCAGCCCACGCTGGAGCACGGGGCGCCGGCCGGCCGCCGGATCTCGCTGGGGGTCCTGATGCTGGTTATCGCCGGCGCCCTGGCGCTGACCTCCATCGTCCGCCTCATCACCGGTGCCAACGGCATCACCAACGTCAGCCAGATGTCCACCGCGCTCCAGCTCGCCGTGCCGATCGGCCTCGCCGGTCTCGGCGGCCTGTGGGCCGAGCGCGCGGGCGTGATCAACATCGGCCTCGAAGGCATGATGATCCTCGGCACCTGGTTTGGTGCCTGGGCCGGCTTCCAGTGGGGCCCGTGGACCGGCATCCTCGTCGGCATCGTCGGCGGCGCGCTCGGCGGCCTGCTGCACGCCATCGTGACGATCACCTTCAACGTCAACCACATCGTCTCCGGCGTGGCCATCAACATCCTCGCCCTCGGCGCCACCCGCTACCTGGCCCCGCTGGCCTTCGAGGGCCACCAGGGCGGCTCGGCCAAGCAGTCGCCGCCGGTCGAATCCCTCGGCCACTTCACGGTGCCTGGCCTCTCCGACGGGCTGGTGAGCCTGAACGACCAGCACTGGTTCCTGATCTCGGACATCGCGGGCCTGCTCGGCGGTCTGGTCACGAACGTCTCCTGGCTCACCCTGATCGCCGTCGCGCTGGTCCCCGCCACCTGGTACATCCTGTGGCGCACCCCGTTCGGCCTGCGCCTGCGCTCCTGCGGCGAGAACCCGGTCGCGGCCGAGTCGCTCGGCGTCAACGTCTACAAGTACAAGTACCTCGCCGTGATCATCTCCGGCGGCCTGGCCGGCCTCGGCGGCGTCTTCCTCTCCATCGTGGCCAACCCCTTCTACCTGGAGGGCCAGACCAGCGGCCGCGGCTACATCGGCCTCGCGGCGATGATCTTCGGCAACTGGATGCCGGGCGGACTCGCCCTCGGTGCCGGGCTGTTCGGCTACACCGACAGCCTCAACCTGCGCGGCGGCTCCGCCAACGTGCACGCCCTGCTGCTGCTCGGCGCGCTGCTGCTGGTGGCCGGCGCCATCTGGCTCGCGATCCGCAAGAAGTACGTCAAGGCCGGGATCACGGTGCTCGTCGGCGCCCTGGTCTTCGCCTGGTACGCCGGTACCGACGACGTTCCCAACCAGGTCGTCTCCGCCACGCCGTACGTCGTCACCCTCGTCGTCCTCGCGCTCTCCGCCCAGCGGCTGCGGATGCCCAGGGCGAACGGCAGGTCGTACCGGAAGGGACAGGGCAAGTGACGGCCGTCGACTGGGACGGACTGCGCGCGGCCGCCCGGGACGCGATGTCCCGGGCGTACGCCCCCTACTCCGGGTACGCCGTCGGCGCCGCCGCCCTGGTCGACGACGGCCGCACGGTGACCGGCTGCAACGTGGAGAACGCCAGCTACGGCATCTCCCTGTGCGCCGAGTGCGGGCTCGTCTCCCAGCTCCGGCTGACCGGCGGCGGCCGCCTGACGCATTTCGTCTGCGTCGACGGCGAGGGCGCGGTCCTCGTCCCGTGCGGCCGCTGCCGCCAGCTGCTGCACGAGTTCGGCGGCCCGGAGCTGCTCCTGGACACCCCGGCGGGGATCGTCCCCCTCGCGCAGATGCTCCCGCAGGCCTTCGGCCCGGACCACCTCACCAAGTAACTCCCGCAATCCCGTTAGGAAAGCCATACATGGGCATGGACGTCATCTCCGTCATCCGCACCAAGCGGGACCGCGGCGAACTCAGCGGCGAGCAGATCGACTGGGTCATCGACGCCTACACGCGCGGCGAGGTGGCCGACGAGCAGATGTCGTCGCTGGCGATGGCGATCCTGCTCAACGGCATGAACCGCGGCGAGATCGCCCGCTGGACGGCCGCGATGATCGCCTCCGGCGAGCGGATGGAGTTCTCGTCCCTGTCCCGTCCCACCGCGGACAAGCACTCCACGGGCGGCGTCGGCGACAAGATCACGCTGCCGCTCGCGCCCCTGGTGGCGGCGTGCGGAGCGGCCGTCCCGCAGCTCTCCGGCCGCGGCCTCGGCCACACCGGAGGCACCCTGGACAAGCTGGAGTCCATCCCGGGCTGGCGCGCGCTGCTCTCCAACGAGGAGATGCTGCACGTCCTGGACACCACCGGCGCGGTGATCTGCGCGGCGGGTGACGGCCTCGCACCCGCCGACAAGAAGCTGTACGCCCTGCGCGATGTCACCGGCACGGTGGAGGCGATCCCGCTCATCGCCTCCTCCATCATGTCCAAGAAGATCGCCGAGGGCACCGGCTCCCTGGTCCTGGACGTCAAGGTGGGCTCGGGCGCCTTCATGAAGACGCTGGACGACGCCCGTGAACTGGCCTCCACCATGGTCGGCCTCGGCACGGACCACGGCGTGAAGACGGTCGCGCTGCTCACCGACATGGCGACCCCGCTCGGCCTCACCGCGGGCAACGCCCTGGAGGTCCGCGAGTCGGTCGAGGTGCTGGCCGGCGGCGGCCCCGCCGACGTGGTCGAGCTGACCCTCGCCCTGGCCCGCGAGATGCTGGCCGCGGCGGGCCTGCCGGACGCCGACCCGGCGAAGGCGCTGGCCGACGGCTCCGCGATGGACGTCTGGCGGCGCATGATCGCGGCCCAGGGCGGCGACCCGGACGCGGCCCTGCCCACGTCGAAGGAGCAGCACGTGGTGAAGGCGGGTGCCTCCGGCGTCCTGACCCGCCTCGACGCCTACGACGTCGGCGTCGCCGCCTGGCGCCTCGGCGCGGGCCGCGCCCGCAAGGAGGACCCGGTGCAGGCCGCCGCGGGCGTCGAGCTGCACGCGAAGCCCGGCGACACGGTCGCGGCCGGCCAGCCGCTCCTCACCCTCCACACCGACACCCCGGACCGCTTCGAGTACGCCCTCGCGGCGATCGAGGGCTCCTACGACGTCGCCCCGGCAGGCGCGGAGTTCACGGCGTCGCCGGTGGTGCTGGAACGTATCGCCTGACCTGCGAATTCCCCATTCGGGTGAACGGGACCGGTAGACCAGTGCCGGTCCCGTTCGGCATGCTGGGATCGGTGACGCATCGATTGGAGACACCGCCATGAGCGCACTCAGTGCCGAGCCGACCCCTGGAGGGGCGGGCTGGGACGAGGTCGTCCGTGTCCTGGAGGAGACGGACGCTCCGGAGGGCAGCAAGGTGGAGATCATTGAAGGGATCGTCACCGTGGCGCCTCCGCCGTCCGAAGCGCACAACGACACCGCCGAACTGCTTCAACTCAGCCTCTACACCGCTGTCCCCGAGGGCTGTGGCATCTACCAGACTTTGGGTCTGGGGGTCCCGGAGACTGCCGGTGTTTTTCAGCCCGATCTGTGCGTGGTGCCCAGAGTGGCGTTGCGGCAGGGCAGGAGAGTGCATGCGAGTGAGGCGGAATTGGTCGTCGAAGTCACCTCGCGCAGCAACGCCAATCACGATCGGATCAAGAAGGTCAGGGGATATGCCCGGGCCGGTGTCCCCCTCTACCTTCTTCTGGACCCCTGGCACAGCGGATGCCCGACGGTCACGCTGTACGGAGTACCTGAGGACGGCACCTATCGCGTCCTGGCGTCGGTGGAGTACGGAGAGAAGTTGACCCTGCCGGACCCCTTTGGCCTGGAGATCGACACCGGCGCCTTCCCCGCAAGCTGAGGCTCGTCAACCCAGCACCGCCGCCACCCCCACCAGCACCGGCACGGACACCACCGTCGACACCAGGATCGCGTCCCGGGCCAGGCGCTCGCCGACCCCGTACGTCGACGCGTACGTGTAGAGGTTCTGCGCGGCGGGCAGTGCCGACGTCACCACCACGTCCAGGAGTTGGGCACCCCGCAGCCCGAACACCCCCGACGCCAGTGCCCAGGCCACCGCGGGCTGGCCCACCGTCTTCAGCGCGACCGCGAGCAGCACCGGCCGCCGTTCCACGCCCCGCAGCGGCATCGTGGAGCCGCACAAGGAGATGCCGAAGGCCAGCAGCACCGCCGGGACGGACATGTTGCCGATCAGGGTCACCGGGTCCATCACCGCGTCCGGCACCCGCAGCCCGGTCGCGGCGACCGCGACACCGGCGAGGGAGCCCAGCGCGATCGGGTTGCGCAGCGGAGTCAGCAGCCGCCGCCAGAGAGGGCCCCGAGCGCCCCCGCCGGACAGGTCCAGGATCGTCACCGCCACCGGTGTCACCAGCACCAGCTGGAACAGCAGCACCGGCGCCACCAGAGAGGCGTCGCCCAGCACGTACACGGCGATCGGGATGCCGAGGTTGCCGGAGTTGACGTAGCCGGAACAGAGCGCGCCGACCGTGGTCCGGCCCACGCCCCAGCCGCGTACGGCGCCCACCGCGACGAAGGCCCCGGCCACCGCCACCGTGGACAGCGCCGTCACCAGGAGCCGGCTGGAGAAGACCACCGACAGGTCGGCCGTCGCGAGGGTGGTGAACAGCAGGGCGGGGGACGCCACGTGGAAGGCCAGCTTGGTCAGCACCTCACGCCCCTGCGGCCCCAGGTGGCCGCGCAGCCCCAGTACATAGCCGACGGCGATGACGACCGCGATGACCGCGAACCCGGTCAGCACCCCCTGCACGGCGACGCCTCCTCGGCGAGGACGGGGACGTCCGGCGGCACGGCGGGGCAGGGCGATGCATGGGGCATACAGCAAACCCTCCGGCGGAGGGCATGCGCAGGTCAATGTGATCTCTGCCCGCGGACACCGATGAGTTCGGGGCGCGTGCCGGGTCTACCGCTCGTGGACGCCGTGACACCCGCCGTGCTCGTGCTGCCGGGGCCCGTCTCCCGAGGGGAGACACCCCGGCTCTGCGACGAGGCGCGCGCGCTGCTGGAAGCCACCCGCGCCGGGGTGGTCGTCTGCGACGTCGGGGGGCTCGGACCGCCGGGGCTGGCGGTCGTGGACCTGCTGGCCCGCCTGGAACTCACCGCCCGGCGGGCGGGGGGCCGGATACGGCTGCGGGACCCCGACCCCGCTCTGCACGCGCTACTGGACCTGGTCGGCCTCCGCTTCGAGACGGAGGGGCAGGTCGAACAGCGGGAACCACCGCTTCGTGTCGAGGAAGCAGTGGAACCCGGTGATCCGGCCGTCTGAGATCTCCAGCACCTGGACCGCCCACGGCGTGTACCCGCCCGCCTCGGGGTCCGGCTTGTAGTGCGCGAAGGCGGGCAGTCCGTTGGCCTCCACCCGCACCAGCCGGGAATCCGCGCAGGCCGCGCCGAGCGTCGTCATGAAGCCGGTGATGTCCTCGGGACCGGCCAGCCAGAGGTCGAACGGCGGCATCGTCATGACCGCGTCCTCGTGCAGCAGCGCCGTCAGCGCCGTCATGTCATAGCCCTCGAAGGCGGCGACGTACCGCTCCAGGAGCTTCTGCTGCTCCTCGTCGAGCGGGTCGGAGACGGCCGCGCCGTCCCCGCGGTCCGCCCGGTCGGCGAGGGTGGCGCGGGCGCGCTGCAGGGCGCTGTTGACCGACGGGACCGAGGTGCCGAGCAGCTCGGCGACCTCGCTCGCCTTCCACGCCAGCACCTCGCGCAGGATCAGCACCGCCCGCTGCTTGGGCGGCAGCTGCTGGAGGGCGGCCATGAAGGCGAGCCGCACGGACTCCTTGGCGACCGCGGCCTCGGCCGGGTCGGCGGTCGAGGGCAGCACGCGGGCGTCGGGCATCGGCTCCAGCCAGGTGTGGTCCGGGCGGGGGGAGAGGGCGGCCTGGGCGAGCGGCGTGGACTCCGTCAGGTCCATCGGGCGGGCCCGCTTGTTGCCCGCGGTCAGCATGTCCAGGCAGACGTTGGTCGCGATCCGGTAGAGCCAGGAGCGGAGACTGGAGCGTCCTTCGAACTTGTCATAGCTGCGCCAGGCGCGGACCAGGGTGTCCTGCACCGCGTCCTCGGCCTCGAAGGAGGAGCCGAGCATCCGGTAGCAGTACCCGGTCAGCTCGGTCCGGTGCTTCTCCAGCGCGGAGTCCAGCTCCGTCGTCATGGTGCCGTTGGTCATCGTCCACCCACCCCTGTGGCCGTCCCGTCGTGCGCGTCTTCGCGCCCCGCACTTCGGAAGCTACCGCAGGGGACTGACAATGGCCTGTGCAGCGAATGAAACCGCAGGTCGAGGCGGTCCCTCCCGTCCGGCCCCGACCTGTTCCGCCCCGGCCCCCGAGACCCTCAGGCGCCCGCCGCGACCGGCCCCGCGCCGCGCCGTGCCGCCACCGAGCCCGTCACCGTGATCGCCACGACGCCCAGGACCGCCAGCAGGCCGATGCCGACCGTGCCGGTCCAGCCGCCCGCGTGGAAGGCGACCGCGCCCACCGTGCTGCCCGCGCTGGAGCCCACGTAGTAGGCGGACTGGTACAGGGCCGAGGCCTGGGCGCGGCCGTGCTGGGCGGTCTTGCCGACCGCCGAGGAGGCCACCGCGTGGCCGGCGAAGAAGCCCGCCGTGATCAGCACCAGGCCCAGCAGGACCAGGGGCAGGGAGGGGGCGAGGGAGAGCAGCAGGCCCGCCGCCGTCGTGCCGCCGCCCAGGTACAGCGCCCCGCGCCGGCCGAGGCGGCCGACCAGGCGGCCCGCCGTCGAGGCCGAGACCGTGCCGACCAGGTAGACCAGGAAGATCGAGCCGATGAGACCCTGCGGGAGGGAGAACGGCGCCTCCGCCAGCCGGTAGCCGATCACCGTGTAGACGCCGCCGAAGACCGTCATGAACAGCGCGCCGATCGCGTACAGGCGCCGCAGCAAAGGGTTGGCGAGGTGGTCGCGGACCGTGCGGACCAGGACGCGCGGGCGCAGCGAGCCCGGCCTGAAGTGCTTCGGCGCCGGGAGCAGCAGCCGGAAGGCGACCGCGCACGCCACCGCCACGACGCCGATCACGCCGACGGCGACCCGCCAGCCCCACTCCTGGGCCACCCAGCCGGTGATCACCCGGCCGCTCATCCCGCCGACGCTGTTGCCCGCGACGAACAGACCGATCGCGGTGACCAGCGCCCGCGGCGTGACCTCCTCCGCGAGGTACGCCGTCGCCGAGGCCGGCAGCCCCGCCAGCGCCGCGCCCTGCACCGCGCGCAGCGCGACCAGCGCCGGCAGCGAGGGGGCGAAGGGGACCAGCAGCCCGACGGTCACCGCGACCGCCAGCGACGCCGTCATGACCGTACGCCGCCCGAAACGCTCCGAGAGCGCGCTCATCGGCAGCACGAACACCGCCAGACCACCGGTCGCGGCGGCCACCGTCCAGCTCGCGTCGCTCGCCGTGACGCCCATGTCGCCGGAGATCAGCGGCAGCAGCGCCTGCGTGGAGTACAGCAGCGCGAAGGTCGCGACGCCCGCGAGGAAGAGGGCGAGGCTCATCCGGCGGTAGCCGGGCCCGCCCGGGGCCATGCGCGCGTCGGAGGTGTCGGGGACGGAGACTGCGGATGCGGCGCCCACGGTGGTGGACGCCCCGGTATCGGCGGGAGTCATACCGTGACCGTACGGAGCCCGTGACTCATCCGTCCAATGCATGGAATGGGCATAATCGTTCCCATGGTGCATCAGCAAAGCTCACAGGCGCGGCTGTCACGGTCCGGTGACACAGAAGACATCGTCGCGCTGCTCGCGCCCCGCCTCGCGCACTTCGCCGGCGTCGCCCGCACCGAGCACGTGACCCGGGCCGCGCAGGAGATGAACGTCCCCCAGTCGACCCTCTCCCGCGCCCTGGTCCGCCTCGAAGCCGACCTGGGCGTCGACCTCTTCGTCCGCCACGGCCGCACCCTCGCGCTGACCGTCGCCGGACGGACCTTCCTCGGCTCCGTCGAACGCGCCCTCGCCGAGGTCGAGCGCGCCGCCGAGGAGGTCCGCGCGGACGCCGACCCGGCCACCGGCAAGGTCGCCTTCGGCTTCCTGCACACCATGGGCGCCGAGACCGTCCCCGGCCTGCTGCACGCCTTCCGCGCCGACCACCCCCGGGTCCGCTTCAGCCTCGTCCAGAACTACGGCGAGGCCATGCTGGAGCGCCTGCGCGCCGGGGAACTCGACCTCTGCCTGACCTCTCCGGTCCCGGACGCCCCCGACCTCGTCGCCCGCCGCCTCGACGAGCAGAAGCTGCGCCTGGTCGTCCCGGCCGACCACACCCTGGCCGCCCGCAGGCGCATCCGCCTCGCCGAGGCGGCCGACGAGAACTTCGTGACCCTGGAGCCCGGCTACGGCCTGCGCCGCATCACCGACGCCCTGTGCGTGGAGGCCGGTTTCCGCCCCAAGGTCGCCTTCGAGGGCGAGGAGGCGGAGACGCTGCGCGGCCTGGTCGCCGCCGGGCTCGGCGTCGCCCTGCTGCCGCCGCCCGCCGTTCCCCGCCCCGGTGTGGTCGAGTTGACGGTCACCGCCCCGCGCGCGGCCCGGGAGATCGGCGTCGCCTGGCTGGCGGGCCGCGCGGACACCCCGCCCGTGGCCGCGTTCAAGAGGTTCCTGCTCTCCAGGAGGGGGAGCCTGCTGCCGTCCTGACCCGGGGCCCGCCCCGTCCGGTCCCTACCGGCGTAAGGACTTGCCGAACCCCACCGCCAGCGGCATCCGCAGCCCCAGCGGCGGCGGCGCGGCCAGCGCGTCCTCCACCGGCCGCGAGAAGGGCTGCCCGAAGAGAACGCCCATCACGAAGTCCTCGGCCAGCGCGGCGACTTCCTCCCGGTACTGACGCAGCCCGTGGCCGTCGGAGTGCACTTCGAACCGGCACACCGCGCGGTTGGCCTTCTTCGCCCGCGAGGCCAGCCGGAACGACAGCTCGGGGTCGCTGCGTTCGTCGTTCGTGCCGTGCACGATCAGCACCTGCCGGCCGGCCAGCTGCTTCACCGGTTCGGGCGGTGCGGCCACGTCCTCCTCCGGCAGCCAAGGGGCGATCGCCAGCACCGAGTTGACGGCCTCGTGCCCCGCCGCACGCAGCGCCGCCCGGCCGCCCATGCCGATACCGGCCAGGCAGACGGGCACGTCGCCGTAGCGCCGTACCGCCTCGTCGGCGGCCCAGTCGGCGTCCCGGGCGAGGTGCGCCTCGGTGCCGTTCCAGCCGCGGTAGCGGTAGTGCACGACGTGCGCGGCCAGCCCCTCGCCCCGCCCCGCCCGCGCCACCCGGCGCCCCAACGCCCGTACGGACGCGGCCGCCAGCAGCGGAGAGGGTCTGCGGCCGGACACCTCGTCGCCGCCGGGGAGCAGCAGCACCACTCCGCTCACCGCCGTCCCCTCCGGGCCGAGCGTCCGCCCCAGCCGGGCCTGTCGGACCGGCGTCGCTTGCTGTGCCATGGCAGAACATTCTCAGAAGACCGGGTGTACGCCACCTGTCCGTGCAATCACCGTTACATATCGACGGAGCTGTACACCGGGGCGCCTCGTTCCCCCCGCATTCACGTCCTCGTGCGTTCGCCCGGCGCTCTACGCGCGTAGGAGTTAGAGTGCGGAAATGACGAGCCAGAACACCGCGAAGAGCGCCGCGGGGAACGCGGCGAAGGCAGGGAAGGCGCCGACTCCGGACCGGATCCGCCGGGCGCCGAAGGTTCTGCTGCACGACCATCTCGACGGCGGGCTGCGTCCCGGTACGGTCGTCGACCTCGCCCGGGAGACCGGGTACGCGGGCCTGCCCGAGACCGACCCCGACCTGCTCGGCACCTGGTTCCGGCAAGCCGCCGGCTCCGGGTCGCTGGAGCGGTACCTGGAGACCTTCTCGCACACCGTCGGCGTCATGCAGACCCGCGACGCCCTGGTCCGGGTCGCCGCCGAGTGCGCCGAGGACCTCGCCGAGGACGGCGTCGTCTACGCCGAGGTGCGGTACGCCCCCGAGCAGCACCTGGAGGGCGGGCTCACCCTGGAAGAGGTCGTCGAGGCCGTCAACGAGGGCTTCCGGGAGGGCGAGCGGCGCGCCCGGGAGAACGGCCACCGCATCCGCGTCGGCGCCCTGCTCACCGCGATGCGGCACGCCGCCCGCTCCCTGGAGATCGCCGAACTCGCCAACCGCTACCGCGACCTGGGCGTCGTCGGATTCGACATCGCCGGCGCCGAGGCCGGCTACCCGCCCACCCGGCACCTGGACGCCTTCGAGTACCTCAAGCGCGAGAACAACCACTTCACCATCCACGCCGGCGAGGCCTTCGGGCTGCCGTCCATCTGGCAGGCCCTCCAGTGGTGCGGCGCCGACCGGCTCGGGCACGGGGTGCGCATCATCGACGACATCCAGGTGCACGAGGACGGCACGGTCAAGCTCGGACGGCTCGCCTCCTACGTCCGCGACAAGCGGATCCCCCTGGAGCTGTGCCCCAGCTCCAACCTCCAGACCGGCGCCGCGGACTCCTACGCCGGACACCCCATCGGACTGCTGCGCCGGCTGCACTTCCGCGCCACCGTCAACACCGACAACCGGCTGATGTCCCACACCAGTATGAGCCGGGAATTCGAGCACCTGGTCGACGCCTTCGGTTACACGCTCGACGACATGCAGTGGTTCTCCGTCAATGCGATGAAATCAGCGTTCATTCCTTTCGATGAACGACTGGCCATGATCAATGACGTCATCAAACCCGGATATGCCGAGCTGAAGTCCGAATGGCTGTTCCAGCAGACCGCTTCGACCAGCGACTCTTCGGAGGGCGAGGGCTGAACGGGACCGCACGGTAATACGGGACAGCGGACCGGCGTTCACAATCCGTCCGCATTTCGATGTTTGCCGCGCGGGGCGGGGCGTGTTTACGGTCGAGCACCGCTCACATCCCCGTCACCCCAATACGAGGACGCATTTCATGAAGCAGTCTGCTGTCAGGACCCTCGGTGTCGCCGCACTCGGTGCCGCCTTCGCCGCCGCCGGTGCCGGCGCGGCCGCCGCGGCCCCCGAGCTCCCCAACACCGCGCAGACGGTGGACTCCGTCGCCCGCACCCTCCCCGCGGAGACCGTCTCCCAGGTGGCACCCGGCGCGGGCAACGTGCTGGAACAGGGCCGTCGCCTCTCCGGCACCGGCCTGACCGCCGCACAGCCGGTCGCCGAGCAGGTGCTCGCCGAGCAGCTCGCGGAGGGCCCGACCGAGCCGGTCGCCAAGAGCCTCGGCGGTGTCCCGGTGCAGGGACTGCCCACCAAGGGCCTGCCGGTCAACGGCATCCCGCTCGGCGGCTGAGTCCCGCCCTCCCCGCACGCGCCGACGGGGCGCACCCGGCGACACCGGGTGCGCCCCGTCGGCGTACCAGAGGGGAGGTGCGGGCATCACCAGGCCGTGCGCGCCGCCTTCTCCTCGGAGGGGAGCAGCAGCCACAGGGCCAGGTACAGCAGGAACTGCGGGCCGGGCAGCAGGCAGGAGACCACGAAGATCACCCGCATCGTGGTGGTGGAGGTGCCGAAGCGCCGGGCCAGCGCGGCGCACACTCCGCCGATCATGCGGCCGTGGGTGGGGCGGGCGAGGCGGGACATCGCGGCTCCTTCGTGAGCGTGTGGGCGGGGCTGCCGTTCGGCTTCCCCTTCATCTGCCCTCCACGCTACGGAGACGAACGGAACATAGCGTCGCTCTACGGGGCGATCCCGACCCTGGGAATCGTCGGGGTCCGACCCTGAGCGGGCTCCTCCCGGGGAACGCCCTCCCGCCCCTCCCGCCGGTACCTGCGGCGGAGCCGGGCGCGGCCCGCCGGGACGACGGCCAGATGCACGAGGGCCACGCCCGCCGTGTTCAGCAGCAGCGAGTCGACGTCGACCACCTGCCCGGGCACCCCGGTCTGCAGCAGCTCGATGCCCAGCGACAGCAGGATGGCCGCGGCCGTGGTGCGCAGGAGGGAGGCCAGCGGCGAACCGGTCAGCCGCCCCCCGGCCATCGGCAGCAGTACGCCGAGCGGCGCCAGCAGCGCGAGCGCCCCGCCGAGCGAGCGGGCCGCCCCGGGCCAGCCCAGGGCCACGTCGGCGCGGATCCCGTCGAACGGACGCAGGTTGGGCGGCAGTACCCAGGGGACGTCCAGCGGGCGCAGCGTGTACCAGGCGACGAACGCGAGATGTGCGACCAGGAGAACACTTCCTGTCACACGGATGCGGAGCGCGGCGCTGCCGCCGAGGAACCCATGACGCTGCACGTCCCCCTAGACGCGGCCTCCGCCACGCGCGGTTCCGGTCTCTCCCGCGCGAGGATGAGGCTTGCGCCACACGGCCCCCACGCGGGGTGGTCAGCCGTCCTCGGCCTCGGTGGCCGGCGGCTCGTTGCTGCCCGGCCGGGCCCGCACCTCGTCCGTGCAGGCGTAGCGGCGGGCGGGCCCGTCGCCGGGCCCGGCCAGGACGACCGAGCCGTCCCCCTCGGCCGCCGCCGAGTCGGAGAACGTGCAGACGACCTGGGCGAGGGCGTACGAGGTCAGGTCGTCGGGCGCGGTGCTCAGCCGCAGCGTGTCGTCGGGGTCACCGGAGCGCGGCCCGGTCACGGCGATCCCGCGGCGGACGTCCGTCGTGTACCCGGCCTCCTTCTCGGCGGGCGACGGCGACGCCGCGAGCCGGTCGAGCAGCCCCTGCGCCACCAGCACCCGCCGCCCCGAGTCGGACGCCCCGTCCGGCACCCGCACCGTGCGGTCCACCGCCACCAGCGACGAGCCGCACAGCAGGAACACCTGGGCCGGCACGCCGGCCGCGTCCTGCTCCGACACGTCCGTCTCGGCGAGCGGGCAGCGCACCCGCGACGGCGCCGGACCGTAGTCCGTGGGCACCTCCGTGGCGCGGATGCCGCACCCGGCGAGCAGTGCGGTCAGCGCGGCCAGCACCGCGAGCCCGGGCCGTGCCGGCAGGCGGCGTACGGTCATCAGACCTGTCCCTTCGCGTCCTTGCCCCTGCTCCCGTCGTCCGGGACGCCCCCGCTGCTGCCGCCGCCGTCGCCGTCGGCGTCCTCGTCCGTGGGCGGCGACGGGTCCTGCGGCAGCCGCAGGACGAACACCGCACCCCCCTCGGGCGAGTTCTCGGCGGTGATCCCACCGCCGTGGATGTGCGCGTTCTCCACGGCGATCGACAGGCCGAGGCCGCTGCCCTCGGAGCGCGGCCGGGAGGCGCTCGCCTTGTAGAAGCGGTCGAAGACGTGCGGCAGGACGTCCTCGGGGATGCCGGGTCCGTGGTCGCGCACCCGGATGACGATCTCGTCGTCCGCCCGCGCCACCGACACCCTGACCGGCGAACCGCCGTGCTTGAGCGCGTTGCCGATCAGGTTGGCCAGGATCACGTCGAGCCGGCGCGGGTCGAGGCGGGCGTGGATGCCGCGCTCGGCGTCCAGGTCTACGGCGTCCAGCCAGGCCCGGGCGTCGATGCAGGCGGTGATCTGGTCGGCGACGTCGACGTCGTCCAGGACCAGCCGGGCGGTTCCCGCGTCGAAGCGGGTGACCTCCATCAGGTTCTCCACCAGGTCGTTGAGCCGCCGGGTCTCGCTCACCACCAGCCTGACCGCGGGCTCGACCATCGGGTCAAAACTCCCGCCCTCGCCCTCGAACTCCAGCTCCTCCTCCAGCACCTCCGTCACGGCGGTGAGCGCCGTCAGCGGCGTACGCAGCTCGTGGCTCATGTCCGCGACGAAGCGGCGGGAGGCCTGCTCGCGGCCCGCCATGTCCGCGACCCGCTTCTCCAGGTTCTCGGCGGCGCTGTTGAACGTCCGTGACAGATCGGCCAGTTCGTCGGTGCCGGACACCCGCAGCCGGGTGTCCAGCCTGCCCTCGCCCAGGCGCCGCGCCGCGACCCCCAGCCGGTGCACGGGCTTGAGCACGGTCGTCGCCAGGGCCTGCGCGAGCAGCGCGGAGCCGAGCAGGGCGAGCGCGGTGGCGATCCCCAGCGACCAGGCCAGCGAGTTCAGGTCCTTGGCCTCCGGTTCCAGCGACTTGAGCATGTAGCCGGTCGGCCCGCCGCCGATCACCTTCGTGCCGGCCACCAGGTACGGGGTGTCGTCATCGGTGATCCGCTGCCAGTACAGGTGGTACGGGTGCTTGTTGGCGGAGGTGAGCTTCTGCTCCTTGTTCACCGCGGTGCGCAGCGACTCGGGCACGTCGGCCAGCGCGAAGCCGTCCAGGCCGCCGGAACTGCCGTACACGGTGTCCCCGTCGGCGTTCTCGGCGACCAGCAGCACGCCGAACCGCTGGCTGCTGTTGGCCATCTGCCCGGCGGTGTGCTGCAACTCGTCCTGCGTGGGGTGCTCGGAGAGCGCGCCCGCCCGGTTCTGCATCTCCTGCTCGAAGTCGCGCAGCACGGCGTCCTGGGTGCGGGTGAGCACCGCCTCCCGGTTCAGCCAGTAGGCGATGCCGGAGGCGGACACGGCGGCGGTCAGCGCGACCAGTCCGAAGACGAGGACCAGCCGCAGCCGCAGGCTGGTGAAGCGCAGCCAGGACCAGACTCCCTTGCGAGCCGCGGTCCAGCCGCGTGAACCCCCCTGGTGTTCCTCCGTCACTGAGGCGGATCCAGCCGGTAGCCGACACCCCGCACGGTACGGATCAGGGTCGGCGACGACGGTACGTCCTCGACCTTGGCGCGCAGCCGCTGCACGCAGGCGTCCACCAGCCGGGAGTCGCCGAGGTAGTCGTGCTCCCACACCAGCCGCAGCAACTGCTGACGGGAGAGCGCCTGCCCCGGCCGCCGGCTCAGCTCCAGGAGCAGCCGCAGCTCGGTCGGCGTCAGCTGGAGGTCCTCGCCGTTCTTCGTCACGGTCATCGCCGAACGGTCGATGACCAGGCTGCCGAAGCTCGCCGAATCACTGGACTCCCGTTCCCCGCGCCGGAGCACGGCCCGGATCCGGGCGTCAAGGACCCGGCCCTGGACCGGTTTGACGACGTAGTCGTCGGCGCCCGACTCGAGACCCACGACCACGTCGATGTCGTCGTTGCGCGCGGTCAGCAGGATGATCGGCAGCTGGTCGGTGCGCCGGATGCGACGGCACACCTCGAAGCCGTCGATGCCGGGCAGCATCACGTCCAGCACGATCAGGTCCGGCCGCTGCTCGCGCAGCAGCTTCAGACCGTCCTCACCGCTGGCAGCCGTGGCCACCCGGTGACCCTGGCGGCTCAGGGAGAGCTCCAGGGCCGTGCGGATGGCGTCGTCGTCCTCGATCAGCAACAGGGAAGGCACGGGCTCATTCTGGCCCATGGAGGGGCCGGTGTTCGACCTGTGGGGTGCGGAAGCGGCCCCGGGGCGCCGCCGGACCCTGTGAAGGACCGGTGATCCAGCCGTGACGGACCCCTGTGACAGGTCTGTGACAGTCGACGGACACGGCCATGAAGTCGCCCCGGCAGGCTTTTGGTCAGCACAGTGAGCCGAACACCGGAAGTCCACGACGGGGGGCGCGAGATGAACACGCTGAAGGGCACCACCAGCGCAGTGGTCACGCGTCTGCACGACGTGCACGGACACCGGGGTTCCGAGAAGGCCGGTGCCGTGAGCGGGCGGGGGTGCGCTCGCGGCACCGGGCGTCAGCACACCGCGTACATGGCGGTGGTCGACGCCCGCCAGGGGGAGACGCACGGGGGAACCGCGTACGGGGAGGCAGAGGGGGAGCGCCGCTCCCTGTCGGAGGCGGAGTTCACCGCCTACGTCCAGGAGCGCCGCGCCTCCCTGTACGCCACCGCCTACCACCTGACCGGCGACCGCTTCGAGGCCGAGGACCTGCTGCAGAGCGCGCTGTTCTCGACCTACCGGGCGTGGGACCGGATCACCGACAAGGCGGCGGTCGGCGGCTACCTCCGCCGCACCATGACCAACCTGCACATCAGCGCCTGGCGGCGCCGCAAGCTCAACGAGTACCCGACCGAGGAACTGCCGGAGACGCCCGGCGACATCGACGCGATGCGCGGCACCGAGCTGCGCACGGTCCTGTGGCAGGCGCTCGCCCGGCTGCCCGAACTCCAGCGCACCATGCTGGTCCTGCGCTACTACGAGGGCCGCACGGACCCGGAGATCGCGGACATCCTCGACATCAGTGTCGGCACGGTGAAGTCCAGCATCTGGCGCTCGCTGCGCCGGCTGCGCGAGGACGAGGTCCTCAGCTTCGGCCGTGACCGGGAGGACGCCTTCGGCGAACTCGTCGCCTGAAGGCAGGGGGGCCGGGGGGCCCGTCGAAAAAAGTGGGAGCCGGGGTGTATCAGGGGGAGGATGCCGGGCTCTTACTCACGGGGAGGCACCACGGGGGACACGGGGGCCTCCCCAGGGGGGACACGGGGGAACGGAAACACGGGGGTCACGGGGGATACGGGGGACCCACGGGGGAGCGGAAAGAGAGCGGGACTGGAGGGCCGGGGGGTCCGTCCAGTCCCGCTCTTTCCGTCTGTACGGACGCGCTGTCCGGACGCGCTGTGCGGACGCGCTGTGCGGACCCGCGCGTGCGCCGGAGGCGTCAGGCGGCCGTACGCGCCGTCGCGCACCGTCCGGCCGCGGCGTCCGCCAGCCGCCCCATCGCCTCGTCGCGGTCGCACGCGTACGCGCCCAGCGCCGTCTGCCGGGCGATGACCGACCGCTCCTGCCGCATCAGCCGCCAGCCCCTGCGCAGCAGGAATGGCACGGACTTGCGCCCCTCGCGCAGATCCCGCACGAAGCGGCGGCGGAAGGTGGTCACCGGCCCGCGGCTCAGGCACAGGGCGTCGGCCAGCACGCCCAGTTCCCGGCAGCGCGTCACCAGCTCGGCGGCGAAGATGCCCTCCGCGAGGAACAGCGGCGTCCGCCCGATGTCGACCGCCTCCGCGCCGGTGCGGGCGCTCAGCGAGAGGTCGTAGACCGGCACCCGGGTACGGCCCGTGCGGCACAGCTCCGCGATGGCCGCGACGGCCGCGTCCGCGTCCCACGACCCGGGATGGTCCCAGTCGATGTCGGAGCTCTGGGGCACCGTCGGCAGCGTCGGGTCGGTCCCCTCCTTGTAGAAGTCGTCGAGGCGCAGCACCGGGAGACCGGAGCGGGCCGCGAGGAGGGACTTGCCGGAGCCGGAGGGGCCGCAGAGCAGCACGACTCGGGTCGGTATGGGCGGATGGGAGGTCACGGGAGACCAGTCTGAGGCATCCCCCGGCCGACGTACGACCCCGCGGGTGGACTTTGCAGTGCGCGTCACATCTCGGTTGCGTTGTGCGGTGACCTGATCGCGGTCTGCGCTGTTATCAGGGCAGTCCGTAGCAATCCACACCAAGAGGTGGCACCAGGCATGGCCCGACACGCGTCCCCCCGCCCCCCGCACGCACAGCGCGCTCTGATCGCCCTCGCGACCGCCGGGGCCGCCCTGGCGGCAGGAGCGGCGACGGCTTCCGCGGACAGCGGTGAGACGATCGCCGGCCTGGCCCACACCCGCCCCACCTCGCTGGGCAACATCGACCCGCAGGCCGGGGCCGAGGCCCTGACCGGAACCGTCGGTCACGTCACCGGGCCGGTCTCCGGCCTCAAGCCCAACCCGCTGGCCGGTACCGGCATCGACCCGCTGGACAACGGCGTCGGCACGAAGGTCGCCGACTTCCAGCCGCTGACCTCGACGGCGCTGACCGGCCCCGTCGCCCAGGCCGAGTCGCTGGGCGCCGTGCCGGTGCTGGGGCAGGCGACGTCACTGCTGGGCTGACTCGCCCGCACGCGAAGAGCCGCGCCCACCCCGGACGGAGGGAGGGCGCGGCTCGCTCTCGGTGCGCGCGGTGCCGCGGCTGACTCAGTACGACGACCCGGACGCGCCCAGCGCGCCCGTCGGGTGCCAGACCGTCTTCGTCTCCAGGAACGCCGTCATGCGGTCGGTGGCCGGGGCCGCGGACCAGTCCGCGTTGTCCACAGCCTGTGGACGCAGGACGCGCTTGAGGTTGTCCGCCGCCGCGATCTCCAGCTCCTTCGCCAGCGCCTCGTCGGCGCCCGCGAGGTCGATCGCGTTGACGTCCTGGTGGGCGGCGAGCGGGGCGGCGATCTCCGCCGTACGGCCGGAGAGGACGTTGACCACGCCGCCGGGGAGGTCGGAGGTGGCCAGCACCTCGCCGAGGGAGAGGGCGGGGAGCGGGGACTTCTCGCTCGCGACCACGACCGCGGTGTTGCCCGTCGCGATGACCGGGGCGACGACCGAGACCAGGCCCAGGAAGGACGACTCCTGCGGGGCCAGGACGGCGACGACGCCGGTCGGCTCCGGCGAGGACAGGTTGAAGAACGGGCCCGCGACCGGGTTGCCGCCGCCCGTCACCTGGGCGATCTTGTCGGTCCAGCCCGCGTACCAGACCCAGCGGTCGATCGCCGCGTCCACCTGCGCCGCCGCCTTCGACTTCGACAGGGCCTCGGCGCCGGCGACCTCCGCGACGTACTGCTCGCGGCGGCCCTCCAGCATCTCGGCGACGCGGTAGAGGATCTGGCCGCGGTTGTACGCCGTCGCGCCGGACCAGCCGCCGAACGCCTTGCGCGCGGCGACCACCGCGTCACGGGCGTCCTTGCGGGAGGAGAGCGGGGCGTTCGCCAGCCACTTGCCCTTTGCGTCGGTCACCTCGTACACCCGGCCGCTCTCGGAACGCGGGAACTTCCCGCCGACGTACAGCTTGTAGGTCTTCAGCACGCTGAGACGCTGCTCGGACTTCTCAGACATCGAGGTACGCCTCCAGGCCGTGGCGGCCGCCCTCGCGGCCGAAGCCCGACTCCTTGTAGCCGCCGAACGGCGACGTCGGGTCGAACTTGTTGAACGTGTTGGACCAGATCACGCCCGCGCGGAGCTTGTTCGCGACCGCCAGGATGCGCGAGCCCTTCTCCGTCCAGATGCCCGCGGACAGGCCGTACGGCGTGTTGTTGGCCTTGGCGACCGCCTCGTCCGGGGTGCGGAACGTGAGGACGGACAGGACCGGGCCGAAGATCTCGTCGCGGGCGACGGTGTGCGCCTGGGTGACGTTGGTGAAGAGCGTCGGCGCGAACCAGTAGCCGGAGGACGGCAGCTCGCAGGCCGGGGACCAGCGCTCGGCGCCCTCCGCCTCGCCCTGGTCGGCCAGCGCGGTGATACGGGCCAGCTGCTCGGCGGAATTGATCGCGCCGATGTCGGTGTTCTTGTCCAGCGGGTCGCCCAGGCGCAGGGTGGCCAGGCGGCGCTTGAGGGAGTCGAGCAGCTCGTCGTGGATCGACTCCTGGACCAGCAGGCGGGAACCCGCGCAGCAGACCTGGCCCTGGTTGAAGAAGATGCCGCTCACGATGCCCTCGACGGCCTGGTCGATCGGGGCGTCGTCGAAGACGATGTTGGCGCCCTTGCCGCCCAGTTCGAGAGTGAGCTTCTTGCGGGTGCCCGCGACCGTGCGCGCGATCTCCTTGCCGACGGCCGTGGAGCCGGTGAAGGCGACCTTGTTCACGTCCGGGTGGGCGGTCAGCGCGGCGCCGGCGCGGCCGTCACCGGTGACGATGTTGACGACGCCCTTGGGCAGGCCCGCCTGACGGCAGATGTCCGCGAAGAACAGGGCGGAGAGCGGGGTCGTCTCGGCGGGCTTGAGGACGACCGTGTTGCCGGTCGCCAGGGCCGGGGCGATCTTCCACGCCAGCATCAGGAGCGGGAAGTTCCAGGGGATGACCTGGCCCGCGACGCCCAGCGGGCGCGGGTTCGCGCCGTAGCCGGCGTGGTCGAGCTTGTCGGCCCAGCCCGCGTAGTAGAAGAAGTGCGCCGCGACCAGGGGGAGGTCCGCGTCGCGCGTCTCCCTGATCGGCTTGCCGTTGTCCAGGGTCTCCAGGACGGCCAGCTCGCGGCTGCGCTCCTGGATGATCCGGGCGATGCGGAAGAGGTACTTCGCGCGCTCGGCGCCGGGGAGCGCCGACCACTTCTCGAAGGCCCTGCGGGCGGCCTTGACGGCCCGGTCCACGTCCGCCTCGCCGGCCTCGGCGACCTCGGAGAGGACCTCCTCGGTGGACGGGGAGACGGTCTTGAAGACCTTGCCGTCGGCCGCCTCGGTGAACTCGCCGTCGATGAACAGGCCGTAGGACGGAGCGATGTCGACGACCGCGCGCGACTCCGGCGCCGGTGCGTACTCGAAAACAGGTGCCATGGTGATCAGTCCACCGTCACGTAGTCGGGGCCGGAGTAGCGGCCGGTGGCCAGCTTCTGGCGCTGCATCAGCAGGTCGTTCAGCAGTGAGGAGGCGCCGAAGCGGAACCAGTGGTTGTCCAGCCAGTCCTCGCCCGCGGTCTCGTTGACCAGGACCAGGAACTTGATCGCGTCCTTGGCGGTGCGGATGCCGCCGGCCGGCTTCACGCCGACCTGGACGCCGGTCTGCGCGCGGAAGTCGCGGACCGCCTCCAGCA
Source organism: Streptomyces sp. NPDC058985 (assembly GCF_042740985.1). Lineage (NCBI taxonomy): Bacteria > Bacillati > Actinomycetota > Actinomycetes > Kitasatosporales > Streptomycetaceae > Streptomyces > Streptomyces sp. NPDC058985. The sequence continues at coordinate 40,675 of NZ_JBHYJX010000007.1, forward strand.
TCAGGAGGGTGTTGGAGGGCGTGGCGTTGACCGCGACCTTGCCGGTCGAGGTCTTGATGAAGTCCGCCCCGGCCAGCATGCCGAGCCAGCTGGCGCGCCGGATGTTGTCGTACGTCGACAGCTCGCCGGTCTCGAAGATGACCTTGAGGCGGGCGGACGTCCCGCAGGCCTCCCGTACGGCGGTGATCTCGTCGTACACCTTCATGTAGTGCCCCGCGAGGAACGCCCCGCGGTCGATGACCATGTCGACCTCGTCCGCGCCCGCGGCCACGGCCTCGCGCACGTCGGCCAGCTTGACGGCCAGCGAGGCCCGGCCCGCCGGGAACGCGGTGGCGACCGAGGCGACCTTCACGTCCGACCCGGCGACGGCCGCCTTCGCGGCGGGCACCATGTCGGGATAGACGCAGACGGCCGCCGTGGCGGGGGCCGTGCGGTCGGTCGGGTCGGGGCGGACCGCCTTCGCGCCGAGCGCCCGGACCTTGCCCGGGGTGTCCGCGCCTTCCAGCGTCGTCAGGTCGACCATCGAGATGGCGAGGTCGAGGGCGTACGCCTTCGCGGTGGTCTTGATGGAACGGGTGCCGAGCGAGGCGGCGCGCGCCTCCAGGCCGACCGTGTCGACGCCGGGCAGTCCGTGGAGGAAGCGGCGCAGCGTGCTGTCGGACGCGGTGACGTCGGCGAGTCCGTGTGCGGATGCCGCGGGTGCGGCGGATGCGGCGGGTGCAGTGGTGGGCATGGTCACCAGGCGAGCATATCTACGCGCGTAGCGGCTGTACAGCCCCGGGCGCTCATTCGTCCTGACGGCATCGCCCATGAGCGTCCCGGCGGACGTCGGCGAGAACCGGTCGTGCACAATCGGCAGCATGACGACCCCGGAGCCCCAGTCCCCCTCGCCGCAGCCGCCGGTGCCCGCGTCCAAGGACCGCGTCTACCGCTCGCCCGCGGGCATCGCCGGTGGCGTGCTGCTGCTCGCGCTCGCCCTGTGGCTCGGTATCGACGCCGTCGTCGCGGGCGAGGGGCGCACCCCGTGGACGGCTGCCGCGGCCCTGCTCTTCCTGGTGCCGCTGATCGCCGCCTACACGGTGCGGCCCGCCGTGTTCGCCGGCGAAGACCGGATGCGGGTGCGCAATCCCTTCCGCGTGATCGTGCTGCCCTGGGCGCAGGTCGGGTCGTTCCGTTCCGCCTACTCCAACGAGGTCTTCAGCGAGGCCGGCGACAAGTACCAGCTGTGGGCCCTTCCGGTCTCGCTGCGCGGGCGCAAGAAGGCGGCGCGGCAGGAGTCCCGGCGGGCCGCCGGGGGTGGCCGGGGGCGCGGCGGTCTGTTCGGGGGCGGCCGGGGGGCCGGTTCCGGCGGGGCCGTGGACGAGGGGCCGGTCCGCGCCGAGGCCGACAAGGTCATGGACGAGCTGCGGGAGCTGTGGGAGGCGCGGAAGGACGCCGACACCTCGCGGGGTGAGGTGGCCGTGCGGTGGGCCTGGGAGGTCGTGGTGCCGGTGGTGGTGGGGGCTGTGGGGCTGGCGGTGTTGCTGGGGACGCAGTGACGGGGCCTACGGCCGGGGGTGGTGATGGTGCCGCTCGCGGAGGCCGTCACCGGAGGCCGTCACCGAGCTTGGCCGGGAGTGCCGCCGTGGGGGTGACCGGGGGGCCGGGGGTGCCGCTGTGGGCACCCCCGGGTGTGGTCAGATGCCCGCCGCTGCCGAGAGGTCGCGCTTGAGCGTCGTCAGCAGGTCCGTCGCCTTCGCGCGGGCCGCGGGGAGGTCGGCGTGCGCGCCGACCGGGACGACCACCTCCAGGTAGCACTTCAGCTTCGGTTCCGTGCCGCTGGGGCGGACGATGACGCGTGCGCCGTCCAGGGTGTAGCGCAGGCCGTCCGTGGGCGGGAGCGTGGCCGTGCCCCGGGTGAGGTCCTCGGCGTCCGTGACCGGCAGGCCCGCGAGGTGGGTCGGGGGCTGCTCGCGCAGCCGGTCCATCGCGGCCGAGATGAGGGACAGGTCCTCCACGCGGACCGAGAGCTGGTCGGTGGCGTGCAGGCCGTGGTCCACGGCCAGGTCGTCGAGGAGGTCCAGGAGGGTGCGGCCGTCCTCCTTGAGGGTGGAGGCCAGCTCCGTGATCAGGAGCGCGGCGGTGATGCCGTCCTTGTCGCGGACGCCCTCCGGGTCCACGCAGTAGCCGAGGGCCTCCTCGTAGCCGTAGCGGATGCCGTCGACGCGCGCGATCCACTTGAAGCCGGTGAGGGTCTCGACGTGCGGGCGGTCCGCCTTCTCGGCGATGCGGCCGAGGAGGGACGACGACACGATCGACTCCGCGAACGTGCCCTGCGCTCCGCGGGTGACCAGGTGGGCGGCGAGGAGGGCACCGACCTCGTCGCCGCGGAGCATGCGCCAGTCGTCCGTGGCGTCCCGTACCGCCACCGCGAGGCGGTCGGCGTCCGGGTCATTGGCGATGATCAGGTCGGGGGTCGTCTCGCGGGCCCTCGCGAAGGCGAGGTCCATCGCGCCGGGCTCCTCCGGGTTGGGGAAGGCGACGGTGGGGAAGTCCGGGTCGGGGTCCGCCTGCTCGGTGACGAGGGCGGGGGTGGGGAAGCCGGCCCGGGCGAAGGCGGCGAGGAGGGTGTCCTTGCCGACGCCGTGCATCGCGGTGTAGACCGTGCGGGCCGTGCGGGGGGAGCCGGGGGAGAGGACCGCGTCCGTGCGGGCGAGGTAGGCGTCGAGGACGTCGTCGCCGAGGGTCTGCCAGCCGGTGGTGGGGCGGGGGACGTCGTGCAGGGAGGCTACGGCGTCGATCTCCGCGGCGATGCCGGCGTCCGCGGGGGGAACGATCTGGGAGCCGTCGCCCAGGTACACCTTGTAGCCGTTGTCGCGGGGCGGGTTGTGGCTGGCCGTGACCTCCACGCCGGCGACCGCGCCGAGGTGGCGGATGGCGAAGGCGAGCACGGGGGTGGGGAGGGGGCGGGGGAGCACGGCCGCCCTGAGGCCGGCGCCGGTCATGACCGCGGCGGTGTCGCGGGCGAAGTCCTCGGACTTGTGGCGGGCGTCGTAGCCGATGACCACCAGGCCGTCGGTCCGGCCCTCGTTCTTGAGGTACGCGGCGAGGCCGGCCGCGGCGCGGATGACCACGGAGCGGTTCATGCGCATCGGGCCGGCGCCGAGTTCGCCGCGCAGGCCGGCGGTGCCGAACTGGAGGGTGCCGGAGAAGCGTGCGGTGAGCTCTGCGTGGTCCTCGGCGTCGATGAGCTTGGCGAGTTCGGCGCGGGTGTCCGCGTCGGGGTCCTCGGCCAGCCATGCCTTGGCCCGTGCGAGGAGGTCGTCTTGCACGTCGGTCAGCCTCTCGTGTGTCGGTTGTCTGCGGGGTGCCTGCGGCGGCCTGTGCGGGTGGGTGGGGGTGCGCGTAGCGCGGTGCGGTGTGTTGTGGGTTGGGGTCGCGCCGGGGGGTGTCCGTCCTCGGAACGGCGCGGAATCGGTGCCTCAAGATGCGTGGTTCGTTGACGCGCCAACCGCTGCGGGCGGACACCCCCCGACACGCCCCCTTCGCGCCGTACGCGGCTCTCCGCCGTCTCCCCACCCCAGCTGCGGGCGGTCGTGCCGCTGGGGCGATGGGGGAGGGTGGGCGCGGCGGCACCCGGCAAGCGCCGGGTCGCGTCGCCCACCTCCCGAGCCTGCACCCACGCCGGGTGCCGAGGTAACGGCGTCGGGCTAGAGACGGCCCAAGACCTGCGTCAGCAGTTCGCCCATCCGGGTGGCCGAGTCGCGGCCCGCCTGGAGGACCTCCTCGTGGTTGAGGGGCTCGCCCGTCATGCCCGCGGCGAGGTTGGTGACCAGGGAGATGCCCAGGACCTCCGCGCCGGCCTCGCGGGCGGCGATCGCCTCCAGGACCGTCGACATGCCCACCAGGTCGGCACCGATGACGCGGGCCATGCGGATCTCGGCCGGGGTCTCGTAGTGCGGGCCGGGGAACTGGGCGTAGACGCCCTCCTCCAGCGTGGGGTCGACCTCCTTGCACAGCGCGCGCAGGCGCGGCGAGTAGAGGTCCGTCAGGTCGACGAAGTTCGCGCCGATGATGGGGGAGGTGGCGGTGAGGTTGATGTGGTCGCTGATCAGGACCGGCTGGCCGGGGCGCATGCCCTCGCGCAGGCCGCCGCAGCCGTTGGTCAGGATGATCGTCTTGGCGCCGGCCGCCACCGCGGTGCGGACGCCGTGGGAGACGGCGGCGACGCCGTGGCCCTCGTAGTAGTGGGTGCGGCCCAGGAAGACCAGTGCGCGCTTGTCGCCGATCGAGTACGAGCGGATCCTGCCGCCGTGACCCTCCACCGCGGGCTTGGGGAAGCCCGGCAGGTCGGTGACCTGGAGATCGGCCTCGGGGGCGCCCAGGGCGTCCACGGCCGGTGCCCAGCCGGAGCCCATCACGAGGGCGACGTCGTGGGTCTCGGCGCCGGTGAGTTCGCGCAGGCGGGCCGCGGCGGCGTCGGCGGCAGCCCCCGGGTCAACTGGGGTGGCGCCCTGGATGTCGTCCGGAAGAAGAGATGCGTTCACGCCGACGAGGGTAGCCGGTTTACGCCTACGCGCGTAGATGACAGAGGTCACGGGATGGAGATTGTTGGGTTGGAGGATCTGACAGGGATGGGGTCAGCAGGGGCGTTTGCGGAGTTCCATCACGTAGTCGTGGGGGGCGCCCGCTGATTCGGCCGCGTCCGCCACCTCGCCCAGGTAGCGGGCGGAGGGCAGGCCGCCCTCGTAGGCGTTCAGGACGTACGTCCAGGCCTTCTCCTCGCCCTCCAGGGTGTGGACGCGCACCCGGGTGCGGCGGTAGATGTCCAGACCCACGCCCTCCCAGCGGTCGAGCGAGTCCTCGTCCATCGGGGCGACGTCGTAGAGCGCCACGAAGACCTGCGAGATCGGGTCCTCGACCAGGGTCGCCAGCGCGCCCTCCCAGCCCATGTGCTCGCCCCCGAAGGTCAGTCGCCACCCGTTCAGCCAGCCGGTCGCGCGCAGCGGCGAGTGCGGGGCGCGGCGGGTCATGAGCCGCGCGTCGAGGTTGCCGGCATAAGCGGCGTAGAGCGACATGGGGGAAGGGTACGACAGGCGCCACGCGCATCACGTTCGTAACGGTGGTGCCCCCGGGCAGCCGCCCGTTGAAGGGTGCGGGACAATGGAGTACGTGACTCGGATCGTGATCATTGGCGGCGGACCCGGCGGATACGAAGCGGCGCTGGTGGCCGCGCAACTCGGTGCGGAGGTGACCGTCGTCGACTGCGACGGTCTGGGCGGGGCGTCGGTGCTGACCGACTGCGTGCCGTCCAAGACCCTCATCGCCACGGCCGAGGTGATGACCACCTTCGATTCCTCTTATGAGGAACTGGGGATCATCGTCGCCGACGACACGCCGCCCATGGAGCAGGCCGCCCGGGTCGTGGGCGTCGACCTCGGGAAGGTCAACCGACGGGTCAAGCGGCTCGCGCTCGCCCAGTCGCACGACATCACCGCCTCCGTGACGCGGGCCGGCGCCCGGGTCATGCGCGGGCGCGGGCGGCTGGAGGGGATGCAGGGGCTCGACGGGTCACGGAAGGTCGTGGTGCGCGCCGCCGACGGGAGCGAGGAGACGCTCACCGCCGACGCCGTGCTGATCGCCACCGGCGGGCACCCGCGCGAGCTGCCGGACGCCCGGCCCGACGGGGAGCGCATCCTGAACTGGACCCAGGTCTACGACCTGGACGAGCTGCCGGAAGAGCTGATCGTGGTCGGGTCCGGTGTGACCGGTGCCGAGTTCGCCGGTGCCTACCAGGCGCTCGGGTCGCGGGTCACCCTCGTGTCGTCGCGGGACCGGGTGCTGCCCGGTGAGGACCCCGACGCCGCCGCCGTGCTGGAGGACGTCTTCCGGCGGCGCGGCATGAACGTCATGTCGCGGTCCCGGGCCCAGTCCGCCAAACGGGTGGGCGACCGGGTCGAGGTCACGCTCGCCGACGGACGGGTCATCACCGGGTCGCACTGCCTGGTGGCCGTCGGCGCCATCCCCAACACCGACGGGATGGGTCTCGAGGAGGCCGGGGTCAAGCTCAAGGACTCCGGGCACATCCGCACCGACCGCGTGTCGCGGACCTCGGCTCCCGGTGTGTACGCCGCCGGTGACGTCACCGGCGTCTTCGCCCTGGCCTCGGTGGCGGCGATGCAGGGGCGCATCGCCATGTACCACTTCCTCGGGGACGCGGTCACTCCGCTGAACCTCAAGACCGTCTCCGCCAACGTCTTCACCGACCCCGAGATCGCCACCGTCGGCTACTCCCAGGCCGACGTCGACGGCGGCAAGATCGACGCCCGCGTGGTGAAGCTGCCGCTGCTGCGCAACCCGCGCGCCAAGATGCAGGGCATCCGGGACGGCTTCGTCAAGATCTTCTGCCGGCCCGGCACCGAGATCGTGGTGGGCGGTGTCGTCGTGGCGCCGCGTGCCTCGGAGCTGATCCACCCCATCTCCCTCGCCGTCGACAACAACCTGACGGTCGAGCAGATCGCCAACGCCTTCACCGTGTACCCGTCGCTCTCCGGCTCGATCGCGGAGGTCGCCCGGCAGCTGCACACGCGGAAGGCGGGCGGCGAGGGCTAGCGACGCAGGGTGCCCGGTCCGCTGGCACGACCGTACGGACCGGGCCGGGCTCCCCATGAGCGCTCAGTCCTCTTCTCGTACGTACTTGTCGATATTCTTGGACAGGCGACCGGCCGTCTTAGCAGCCTCCCGCCACTTGTCACCGGTCAGCGAGTCGTAAGGCGGGTCCTTCAACTCCCGGAAGAGTTCGAACGCGTCCCACGCGGACCGCACCGACTCGAAGAGGACCTTCTCGGGCTCTTCCGCGGCGGTGACCGGCGTGATCAAGTCCTCCTTGAGGACGCGTTCGCGGAGCCAGTCGTTGTTGTACGACGGTGTGTTCGCTTTCGCGTCGTCGGGCAGTTCGTTGCCCTCGGGGTCGAGCCGTGGGAAGGGACGGTCCTCGCGAGACGCCCGGACCGTGGCCATGAGCTGCTGAATCCCCCACTCGCTCTGCATCATGCGGCCGATCACCACGGCTGGCTGCCCTCGGTAGCGGGCGGAGCCGCGGTCGACGCCCAGCCCGCCCAGAGCCAGGAGGGGAACCACGCCACGGGCGGCGACCTCGTGGCAGTGGGAGCCCGGACTGCCGTCGTGGACCTCCGCCAGCGCTTTCTCTTCCAGTTCGCCCAGGCTCTTGTGGTCGGGACGCGGCACGACGTCCCAGTCGGTACCCGAGTCCGCCCACAGGGCGTGCACAGCAGCGTTCCGGGCGCGTTCGAGGTAGGGGCCGTCGTAGCCGGAGAAGGAGCGCAGCGCCAGTTCGATCGTCGGGCGGGAGCGGTTCTTGGCTGAGAATGCCTTGGCACCGAGCGTCTCGTTCAGGATCCTACGACGAGCGGGGTCGGGCGAGGTCATGAGCCGGATGAGCCAGGCGCAGCGTTCGTCACGATGCCGACTGAGCCCCAGAGCTGCCGCGACGCGCGTCAGATCCTCGCGGCCGAGCGCGTAGACGAGCTCGGTGGAGCTGATCATCCCGTAGTCCGCCAGCGTGTTCACCGCGCGTTCCGCGAGCAGGGTGCCCTGAGCCTCGGCGGAGAAGGACTTCGGCTCGATGTTCTGCGCGCCCAGGGCCAGGTTCAGCGTGCTCGCGTACGTCGGATCGACGCCCTGGGGACGTCCCGCGATGCGCTCGTCCCAGCCCCAGCCGACGATCAGGTCGGCCTCGGCTGTCACGGCGTTCACCTGGCTCTCCATGGCCAGCAGCCGTTGGTGGTCCGGCTCGTCGGTGGTCACGAGGGCGCTGACGTCGGTGTTCAGTCCCTTCAGGAAGCGGGTGAGCCACTTGCGCTGTGCCTCGGGAGTGACCGCGACGATCTCCGACTCAGTGAGGCCGAGGACCCGATGTGCCGAGGCGGTACGGGACGTACCGTCCACGACACCGACAGCGGGGCGCGGTGGAGCGTCGGTGAAGCGGTACTCCACGTGCCCCGCGAGCAGCGGCATCAGAATCCCGTTGAGCCGGATGTCGGCTTCCCAGGAGTTCTCCCGGCGTACGAAGTCCGCGTTCTCGTCCAGCGCGGTGGCGACGGCCTGCCGGGTACCACGGTAAACGAGTGAGGGGATGGTGCCGGAGGAGTCCGGCGCCGCGAGGGCGACCTTGGTCGTCGTTCCCGCGGAGACCCTCGGGTCGGACAGGTATGTCTGACCGACGACGAACCGGCCGTTCGTCGCGTCGACGAGGAGCAGAGGCGTCCACACGGTGACCCGCAGGAGGTGCAGGACGCGTCCGCCGCGCACACGCTGCGACCGTATCTGGGTGGGGCGGATCGCCCTCGGGTCGACCGCGACGCTGAGCAACTCGGTCGCCGACTCGACGGTGTGCGTCGTACCGCTCGGATGCTCCACGATGCGTTCGGCCGCGGAACGGATCGACCTCAGGTCGCGAACTTGCAGGTCACGTAGTCGGTCGGCGAGAACACCGACGCGGCTGTTGTATTCGTCTTCGGGCAGGTCGTAGGAGGTGTCGACGTCACTCATACGTGGATGGCCTTCCGCTTGACCCCCGGCGGGCGGGGAGGCAGAGTGGGTGTAATGCCGACCCCAGGAGGGGTCGGAAGTGGGGCCAGGCCATCCGCCGGACGACGGACGCCTGGCCTTCGCGCTTTCTCAGTGAGGCCCCGGCCTGATGGCGGGCGTGTGCGGCGTCCCGCAGGCCCCGCAGGTCAGCACGGTGCCCTTGCTGCCCTTCAGAGCCTGCTCCCAGTTGGCGCACGTGCCGCCCATCGCGGCGTTGTACGCTCCAGCCGCGATGTCGGCCGCCCACAGCGCGTGCTCATCGCTACCGGGGGCGTGGTCCACCCGCATCGTGGACGGCAGTATGCCGGAGCGCCGCAGCCCTGCCAGCGAGGCCACGTCGGCCCGGTCGCGGTCCGGCCCCCGCGACTCGAACAGGGCCTGCCGCACCGAGCGGCGGGCCAGGTCCAGCAGCAGAGTCTCCAGCGCCTTACGGCGGGCGCGTTCCTGCTTGTCGTGGCTCATGCCGCACCAAGTGGCGATGACGATGTCGGCCCGCAGCGAGGCCAAGCCGTCCGCGGCCAGCGCTCGGCGGGCCGCGGACTCGTCACGCCAGTGCAGCTTCTTGCGCTGTCCGGGCAGCCGCAGTCCCGTCATCCGTTCACGTACGGCGGCCAGTTCGCCCTGGGGCACGATCACCGAGGACAGCAGGTAGACACCGGAGGTGGGGGTGTCACGACGCATGGATTCGTCGCACAGCGCGACGGTTCCCGTCTCCGGCTCGTCCGGAACGGTGTACGGATGGGCGGCATTCATGTCAGGTCTCCTCGGAGCCATTCGGCTCTACGCAGGAGGCCGGCCGCGAGGGCTTGTCTTCCTGCACTCCGTCGCGTGAGGGCGCTCGGCGCTCGCGCGTTCCAGTGGGTGGACCGGTTCGTCATGCGCCTACGACAAGCTCGACAGGAGCGGTTCCTGGTGGAACCGGCCAGCCGGGCGTGAAGGAGAGGAGGTCTGACCGTGCGGCTGCCTGAGGCTCCGGCGGTGGGACGTCTTCCCGCGTACGAGGTTGTCGATCCGTGGTGCTGTGCTGTTGTGGTCAATTACCGTACTGGCAGGCGCGCTTGCCTGACAAGTGCGATCGCCGAGAGTCTGGCGGCTCGTCAGGTGACGGAGCATCAAGTGTCAAGTGACTCTGTTCGCAGGCGACATGACACGTCAGGCGGCCGATAGGCGACGCCCGCTGGTCACGGGGAGTTGCGGCGCTTGCGAGTGGCATAGGCGGCCGGGGTAGGCCCGTATACCACTTCCGGTGGTGGCATGCGAACAACTTCTGTTATTCGGCGCATACTGCTGAAAGCAGACGGTCGTTGGGGTTACTGTCAGTTTCGTGTTCGCTGCAGAACGTCGCCAATTGATCCTCGAAATGGTGCGCGCGAACGGGGCCGTGTCGCTCCGTGAGCTCGCCCGCGTCGTCCAGACCTCCGAAGTGACCGTACGGCGGGACGTGCGCGCACTGGAGGCAGAAGGACTCCTCGACCGCCGGCACGGCGGTGCGGTACTGCCGGGCGGTTTCACGCGAGAGTCCGGCTTCCCGCAGAAGTCCCATCTCGCGACCGCCGAGAAGACGGCCATCGCCGATCTCGCCGCGGGCTTCGTCGAAGAGGGCGAGGCCATCGTGGTGGGTGCCGGGACGACCACGCAGGAGCTGGCCCGCCGGCTCGCGCGGGTGCCCGGGCTGACCGTCGTCACCAACTCGCTGCTGGTGGCCCAGGCCCTCGCGCACGCCAACCGGGTCGAGGTCGTGATGACCGGCGGCACGCTCCGCGGGTCCAACTACGCCCTGGTCGGGTCGGGTGCCGAGCAGTCCCTCCAAGGGCTGCGGGTCTCCAAGGCATTCCTGTCCGGGAGCGGACTGACCGCCGAACGGGGGCTGTCCACCTCCAACATGCTGTCGGCGTCCGTCGACCGCGCCCTGGTGCAGGCTGCCGCCGAGGTCGTCGTCCTCGCCGACCACTCCAAGCTGGGCACGGACACCATGTTCCAGACCGTGCCCACGGACCTCATCACCCGCCTGGTCACCGACGAGGCGCCGCCTCACGACGACCGTGCCGCCACCGAGCTGCAGGCCCTTGCCGACCAAGGGGTGCAGATCGCCGTGGCGGGGGCGTCGGGCGGTGCGGCGTCCGGCCCGGGGGGCACCGGGGCCCCGGGGGGTGATGCCGTCCCGGCACGTCAGCAGCGCCGCGACGTGCCGCTTCCGGGGCCGCGCCGACAGGTTCCGGGCGCGGCGGCGGGGCTCCGCTCGGCGACCGCCCTGGGCGAACAGCCGGCCGGGCCGGAACGGGCGCGCGTCGCCGACATGCGCCGACGCTAGCCGTCGTACGGCCCCGGCATCCGCTGTACGTCCCCGGTCGCCGGCAGCCGCCGAACGGTCCCGGAAGCCGTCGTACAGCCTCCGGCAGCCGGCGTACGGTCCCGGTCGCGCCCCCGAGAACGGCGGGGGCGCCCGGCGGACCGGTTGCTTCGGTCCGCCGGGCGCCCCGGATGTCTTCTGCGGGTGCCTCAGTCCTTGATCTCGCAGATCGCCGCGCCGGAGGTCACGGAGGCTCCGATCTCGGCGCCCAGGCCCTTGATGGTGCCGGACTTGTGGGCGTTGAGGGGCTGCTCCATCTTCATCGCCTCCAGTACGACGATCAGGTCGCCCTCCTGGACCTCCTGGCCCTCCTCGACGGCGATCTTGACGATGGTGCCCTGCATCGGGGAGGCGAGGGTGTCGCCCGAGGCCGCGGGGCCGGACTTCTTCGCCGCGCGGCGCTTGGGACGGGCGCCGGCCGCCAGTCCGGTGCGGGCCAGGGACATGCCCAGGCTGGAGGGCAGGGAGACCTCCAGGCGCTTGCCGCCGACCTCGACGACGACCGTCTCGCGGCCCGACTCCTCGTCCGCCTCGGTGTCGGCGGGCGCGTTGAAGGGCTTGATGTCGTTGACGAACTCCGTCTCGATCCACCGGGTGTGGACCGTGAAGGGGGCGCTGGAGCCGGTCAGCTCCGGTGCGAACGCCGCGTCACGCACGACCGTGCGGTGGAACGGGATGGCCGTGGCCATGCCCTCCACGGTGAACTCGTCCAGGGCGCGGGCGGCGCGCTGGAGGGCCTCCTTGCGGGTGCGGCCGGTCACGATGAGCTTGGCCAGCAGGGAGTCCCACGCCGGGCCGATCACGCTGCCGGACTCGACGCCGGCGTCCAGGCGGACGCCGGGGCCGGTGGGCGCGTCGAAGAGGGTGACGGTGCCGGGGGCGGGCAGGAAGCCGCGGCCCGGGTCCTCGCCGTTGATGCGGAACTCGAAGGAGTGGCCGCGCAGCTCCGGGTCGTCGTAGCCGAGCTTCTCGCCGTCGGCGATGCGGAACATCTCGCGGACCAGGTCGATGCCGGCGACCTCCTCGGTGACCGGGTGCTCGACCTGCAGGCGGGTGTTGACCTCCAGGAAGGAGATCGTGCCGTCCATGCCGACGAGGAACTCGACGGTCCCGGCGCCGACGTAGCCGGCCTCCTTCAGAATCGCCTTGGAGGCCGAGTACAGCTCGTCCATCTGCGCCTGGGACAGGAACGGGGCGGGGGCTTCCTCGACCAGCTTCTGGTGGCGGCGCTGCAGCGAGCAGTCACGGGTGGAGACGACGACCACGTTGCCGTGCTGGTCGGCCAGGCACTGGGTCTCCACGTGGCGGGGCTTGTCGAGGTAGCGCTCGACGAAGCACTCGCCGCGGCCGAACGCGGCCACCGCCTCACGGACGGCGGAGTCGTACAGCTCGGGGACCTCGTCCAGGGTGCGGGCGACCTTCAGGCCGCGTCCGCCACCGCCGAAGGCCGCCTTGATCGCGATCGGCAGGCCGTGCTCCTCGGCGAAGGCGACGACCTCGTCCGCGCCGGAGACCGGGTCGGGGGTGCCCGCGACCAGCGGGGCGCCCGCGCGCTGCGCGATGTGCCGGGCCGCGACCTTGTCGCCCAGGTCACGGATGGCGTGCGGGGGCGGACCGATCCAGATCAGCTCCGCGTCCAGGACCGCCTGGGCGAACTCGGCGTTCTCGGAAAGGAATCCGTAGCCGGGGTGGATGGCGTCCGCGCCCGACTCCCGCGCGGCCTTGAGGACCTTGTCGATGTCCAGATAGCTGGTGCCGGGGGTGTCACCACCCAGGGCGAACGCCTCATCAGCGGCACGGACGTGCAGAGCGTCCCGGTCCGGGTCCGCGTAGACGGCCACGCTCGCGATCCCCGCGTCCCGGCAGGCCCGGGCCACACGGACAGCGATTTCGCCACGATTGGCGATGAGCACCTTGCGCACGATTGAGGCTCCCTCCTTGAAACAAGCCGATTTTAGGGACTGCCGACACGGCACTACGACCCGTCCCCAATGGTGAGCTTGCCCACACGGAGCGTGATTCGAGGCTCGCTCGACCCGCGAAAGCCCGTGCAGTACCGCGGTACGCAGGACTCATGGGGCAAACCCTAGCCCTCCCGTGTGGTCAAGGTCTCTGTAAGAGCGTGCTGCGGGCCACTCCGTTTCTTTGTCGAGTCCCTACTAATGGCCCAATGATTCTTTGCTCGCGGCAGACCTCTTGTCGCGAGGTTTACCCGTTAGTAGCGTTCGGGTCGTCTCGAACGTACTTGGGGTAACAGCTGTCCCGTGCGACAGCGGTCGAAAGTGGGTGGGGACCGGTGTCAGTGCGCAGGCCGGTGGCGTGGATCGTGGCGATCGTGCTCTTCCTGGAGGCGGTCGGCGTCGCGGCGCTGAACTGGTTCCTGGGGATCGTCGTCGACCGGCAGGACATGTCCCTGGCCGGTCTCGATCCGGACGCGATGTCCGTGTCGTCGAAGATCGGCGGAGTGGTCTTCGGGCTCTACTTCGCGCTGTGCGGGCTGGTTGCCCTGCTGGTGGCGCTCCGCGACCGCGCCCCGGCCGGGCTCGGCCGGATCCTGCTGATCAGCGCGGCCGTGGTGCACGGGCTGCTCGGGGCCTTCACCTGGGGACTGGTGGGTCCCGGCGCCTTCGTCTTCATGATCGTCGTACTCGGTCTCATCGTGCTGCTGCTGATGACCTACGACGCCCACGAGCGGCCCGCGCCCGCGGCGCGCCCCGAGGACGGCGCGGGCGACGACGGTACGCCGGTCAGCCCGCCGCCGGCGCCCACAACTCCGTGATGCCGGTCCCCAGCTCGGCGAGCAGCCGCCGCAGCAGGGGCAGGCTGAGGCCGATCACGTTGCCGTGGTCCCCGTCGATGCCGTCGATGAACGGGGCCGAGCGGCCGTCCAGGGTGAACGCCCCGGCGACGTACAGCGGCTCTCCGGAGGCCACGTAGGCCGCGATCTCCTCGTCGGTCGGCTCGCCGAAGCGGACGACGGTGGAGGCGGTGGCCGAGACGTGCCGCCCGGAGGCGGTGTCCCAGACGCAGTGGCCGGTCTGCAGCGTGCCCGCCCGGCCGCGCATCGCCTTCCAGCGGGCGGTCGCCTCCTCGGCGTCCGCCGGCTTGCCGAGGGCCTGGCCGTCCAGGTCGAGCACCGAGTCGCACCCGATCACCAGGGCACCGTGCACCTCGGGCTTCGCGGCCACGACGGAGGCCTTGGCCTCGGCCAGGGCGAGGGCCAGCTCGGCGGGGGTGGGGGCGGTGACGGCGTCCTCGTCGACCCCGCTCACGAGTACCTCGGGAGCCAGGCCGGCCTGGCGGAGCAGGCCCAGTCGGGCCGGGGACTGGGAGGCGAGGACGAGGCGGCGGCGCGGCTGCTGGTCGGTCATGGGACCAGGGTATCGGCGGCGCGGGGATCGCCGGCGGCTCAGTGCAGGCCGGCGACCAGCATCGCGAGCACCATCGCCAGCGCCAGGAAGACGCCCAGCCGCCGCAGCCTGTGCTGCATGTCGCGCAGTTCCTCGGGCGGCTCGTTCTTCGGGTCGGACCACAGCATGGCACCAGCGTGCGGCTTGGGCGGGGGGCGGCGCTTGAGTACGGGTACCTAGATCGGGGCGCGGGGTTCCGCTGCCGTGCGCGGTTCCTCGCGCCCCTGGGCGTTCGCCCTCAGGCCGGCCAGTAGGTGCGGCCCCATGTCGCCGGGCCCGGCTGGGGCAGCCGGTGGGCGGCGATGCGGGCGGGGTCGGACCACGCGTCCCTGCCGCCCGGCGCGCCCGTGGGCTCCGATTCCGCCGCCGCCGCGCGAGCCCTGACCACCGCCAGCGCCGCGGCGAGTTCCTCCGGGGTCGGGTTGCCCCGTACGACCTTGATCACAACGGCTCCTTACCGGGGTCAGAGGGGGATGTTGCCGTGCTTCTTCGGCGGCAGGGACTCGCGCTTGGTGCGCAGTTGGCGCAGGCCGCGGACGATGTGGCGGCGGGTGTCGGACGGCATGATCACCGCGTCGACGTAGCCGCGTTCGGCCGCCGTGTAGGGGTTGAGGAGGGCGTCCTCGTACTCCTGGATCAGACGGGCGCGGGTGGCCTCGGCGTCGTCACCGGCCTCGGTGATCGTGCGGCGGTGCAGGATGTTGACCGCGCCCTGGGCACCCATGACGGCGATCTGGGCGGTCGGCCAGGCCAGGTTGAGGTCGGCGCCCAGGTGCTTGGAGCCCATGACGTCGTAGGCGCCGCCGAAGGCCTTGCGGGTGATGACCGTGATCAGGGGCACGGTGGCCTCGGCGTAGGCGTAGATCAGCTTGGCGCCGCGGCGGATGATGCCGTCGTGCTCCTGGTCGACGCCGGGCAGGAAGCCGGGGACGTCCACGAAGGTGATCACGGGGACGTTGAAGGCGTCGCAGGTGCGCACGAAGCGGGCCGCCTTCTCGGACGCGGTGATGTCCAGGCAGCCGGCGAACTGCATCGGCTGGTTGGCGACGATGCCGACCGGGCGGCCCTCGACCCGGCCGAAGCCGGTCAGGATGTTCGGCGCGAACATCGCCTGGGTCTCGAAGAACTCCGCGTCGTCCAGCACGTGCTCGATGACCGTGTGCATGTCGTACGGCTGGTTCGCCGAGTCCGGGACGATCACGTCCAGCTCGGCGTCCTCGTCGGTGACCGCGAGGTCGGCCTCCTCGGGGAACGCGGGCGGCTCGGAGAGGTTGTTGGACGGCAGGTACGACAGCAGCTGCTTGACGTACTCGATGGCGTCCTTCTCGTCGCCGGCCATGTGGTGCGCCACGCCCGAGTTGGTGTTGTGGGTGCGGGCGCCGCCCAGTTCCTCGAAGCCGACGTCCTCGCCGGTGACGGTCTTGATGACGTCGGGTCCGGTGATGAACATGTGCGAGGTCTGGTCGACCATGACCGTGAAGTCGGTGATCGCCGGGGAGTAGACCGCGCCGCCCGCGCAGGGGCCCACGACCAGGCTGATCTGCGGGATCACGCCGGAGGCGTGGGTGTTGCGGCGGAAGATCTCGCCGTAGGCGCCGAGCGAGGCCACGCCCTCCTGGATGCGGGCGCCGCCGGAGTCGTTGATGCCGATGACCGGGCAGCCGGTCTTCAGCGCGAAGTCCATGACCTTGACGATCTTCTGGCCGTAGACCTCGCCCAGGGCGCCGCCGAAGACGGTGAAGTCCTGGGAGAACACGGCGACGGGGCGGCCGTCGACGGTGCCGTAGCCGGTGACGACGCCGTCGCCGTAGGGGCGGTTGGCGTCCAGGCCGAAGTTGGTGGAGCGGTGCCGGGCGAACTCGTCCAGCTCGACGAAGGAGTCCTCGTCGAGCAGGAGCTCGATACGCTCACGGGCCGTCAGCTTGCCCTTGGCGTGCTGCTTCTCCACGGCACGTGAGGAACCGGCGTGCGTCGCCTCCTCGATACGGCGCGTCAGATCCGCGAGCTTGCCCGCGGTCGTGTGGATGTCGGGCTGCTGCTCTTCCGGCTCGGACATCGGGATGCGGCTCCCTGCCTGCTCAAAAGGGGGGACGGTTACTCATTCGTAGAGTAGTAGGGGGTCTTCCGTTCGGCAGTGCGGTGTTTCCCACACCTAGGGTGGGTTGCATGACGCCGCGCGATGCCTCTGGCTCCCCGAACAACCGCTGGTCCGACCTGGACCGGCCGCCCCTCAACGGCACGGCGCTGCGCCGGGCGCTGGTGCGGCAGGGAGGGCTGTGGCAGCAGGTGGACGTGGTGCAGCGGACCGGCTCCACCAACTCCGACCTCGTGGCCCGCGCCGCCGAGGAGGAGCTGGGAGAGGGGGCCGTCCTGGTCGCCGAGGAGCAGACCGCCGCGCGGGGCCGCCTGGACCGGCAGTGGACGGCACCGCCCCGCTCCGGGCTCTTCTTCTCCGTGCTGCTGCGCCCCACCGAGGTGCCGGTGGCCCGCTGGGGCTGGCTGCCGCTGCTGACCGGCGTGGCGGTGGCGACCGGACTCTCCCGGGTGGCGGGCGTCGACACGGCTCTTAAGTGGCCCAACGACCTGCTGGTGACCGTCGGCGAGGAGGAGCGCAAGGCCGGCGGCATCCTCGCCGAGCGGGCCGGCGACGGGGTCGTCATCGGCGTCGGCCTCAACGTCAGCCTGAGGGCCGACGAGCTGCCGGTCCCGCAGGCCGGCTCGCTGACGCTGGCCGGCGCCGCGAACACCGACCGGGATCCGCTGCTGCGGGGCGTGCTGCGGTCGCTGGAGGACTGGTACGGGCGGTGGCGGTCGGCGGAGGGCGACCCGGTGGCCAGCGGGCTCCAGGAGACCTACGCGGCGGGCTGCGCCACGCTCGGACGCGTGGTCCGGGCCGAGCTGCCGGGTGACCGGTCCCTGGTCGGGGAGGCGGTGGCCGTGGACGGGGACGGGCGGCTGGTGCTGGCCACGGGCGCGGGGGTGCAGGAGCCGGTGGGGGCCGGCGACATCGTGCACCTGAGGCCGGCGTGAGCGGGGCTCGGCGCGAGGCCGGGCGGGGCGGGCGCGGTCCGGTGCGGGGTCGGGCGCGCGGGCGTACGCGAGGGTCGGGCGGGGGCGCGGGAGGCCGTGGGGGCCTCGTGCGCCTGCCTTTGGTGTGCGCCCGGTTCGGGGGCACGCTGGGGACGCGCATGGTCCGGTGCGAGGCCGGGCGGGTCGGGGACGGTCCGGTGCGGGGTCGGGCGCGCGGGTGTACGGAGCGCCGGCTTGCTGGGCGGGGGAGCGGGAGCCGGTGGGGGGCATCGTGCACCTGCCTTTGGTGTGCGTCCGGTTCAGGGGCGCGCTGGGGGCGCGCATGGTCCGGTGCGGGTTCGGGCTTCCGCCGCGCGGGAGCGCGGCGCCCACTGGACGAGGGCCGGGGACGCGGGAGCCCGTGGGGGCGGGGGACCGCCTGCGGCCGCGGGTGGCGTGCGTGCGGTTCGGGGCGCAGGCTCGGGCGAGCGGGGTTCGGTGCGGGCTCCGGCCTGTGGCTGTACGGAGAGGGGCGTGTGCCGAGTGGGAGAACGGTGGCGTTCGTGCGGGAACCGGGGTGCGGGACGGGCCCGGGGACGGCGGGCCCGGAGTGCGGCCGCACGGCAGTGAGCTGGGGCACACCTGACGTAAAGTTGTGGCCGGTCGATATCTGACCGCGGCAGATCGGAAGGGCAGCAGGCTTGAGCGTCGACGACACGGGCCCCGGCGCGGACGGGGACGGCCGGGTGGACCCCGAGCCCGCCCCGGACTCCGCCGACTCCGGCGAGGACCCGCTCGCGCTGCGCCTGGAGGGGCTCATCCTGGGCGCCGAGCGCCGCTACACCCCCTTCCAGGCCGCCCGGAGCGCGGGCGTCTCCATGGAGCTGGCGTCCCGTTTCTGGCGGGCCATGGGCTTCGCCGACATAGGCCAGGCCAGGGCGCTCACCGAGGCCGACGTCCTCGCCCTGCGGCGGCTGGCCGGTCTGGTGGAGGCGGGCCTGCTCAGCGAGGCGATGGCCGTGCAGGTGGCCCGGTCCACCGGGCAGACCACCGCCCGGTTGGCCGAGTGGCAGATCGACTCCTTCCTGGAGGGCCTGACCGAGCCGCCCGAGCCCGGCATGACGCGCACCGAGGTGACGTACCCGATCGTCGAGCTGCTCCTGCCCGAGCTGCAGGAGTTCCTCGTCTACGTCTGGCGCCGTCAGCTCGCCGCCTCGGCGGGCCGGGTCGTGCAGGCCGCCGACGACGAGGAGATGGTGGACCGGCGGCTCGCGGTCGGCTTCGCCGACCTGGTCGGCTTCACCCGGCTGACCCGCCGGATGGAGGAGGAGGAACTCGGCGAGCTGGTCGAGGCCTTCGAGACCACCGCCGCCGACCTGGTCGCCGCGCGCGGCGGGCGGCTGATCAAGACCCTCGGCGACGAGGTGCTCTACGCCGCCGACGACGCCGGAACGGCCGCCGAGATCGCGCTGCTCCTCGTCGAGACGATGGCGAACGACGAGACCATGCCGGAACTGCGCGTCGGCATAGCCTTCGGCACGGTCACCACCCGGATGGGCGACGTCTTCGGTTCGACCGTGAACCTGGCCTCCCGGCTGACCTCGATAGCTCCCCGTGACGCGGTCCTCGTCGACGCCGCGCTCGCGGAGGAGCTGATCCGCACGCAGGACGCGCCGGCCTCGGAGGCGGTCGCGGCCGAAGAGGCCGCCGCCGCGGAGAAGGCGGGCGAGGACCCGCCGTCGTACCGCTTCGCGCTCCAGCCGATGTGGCAGCGCCCGGTGCGCGGTCTCGGCGTGGTCGAGCCCTGGCTGCTCACCCGCCGGGGCGACGACGGCGACGAGGGTTAGGGCCAGTGCCGGGCCCGCCCGGCGGATCAGGTCGCAGGAAGGCGCGGCCGTCAGTCGCCGCCGCGCAGGTCCACGCAGAGGCCGATGACCGGCACGCAGAGCCCCGGATCGTGAGGTTCCGGGGCGGGTGCCGACGGTGTGCCGCGCTCCGGGGGCGGTGTGGGGCGCGGGGCGTCGGAGCGCGGGGGCCGTGGGGCGTGGGTGGAGCCCGGCGGCCGTGGGGTGTGCGGTGCGGCCGTGGCGCCGGCGTCGGCGCGGTCTTCGGGCGGGTTCGGAGCGTCGGGGACGGTCGTCGTACCGGAGGCCGATGACGAGGCCGATGACGAGGCCGCGGGGTGGGGCGTGGACGGGGCCGGTACCGGGCCGCCCGCCGGGGATCCGCTCAGGCCGCCCATGGCGGACGTCGCCGAGGGGCTCACGCCGGACGGACCGGCGGTGCGGGCGGTGCCCGGTGTCCCCGCCCGGTCCGTCGCGGTCTCCCCGCCCCCGCGCGGGTCCACGCGCGGCGCGGCCTCGGCGCCGTGGCCAGCCGCGTCGCCGCCCGGCCCGGGCAGCAGGCGTACGAGGCTCAGGGCGCCGGCCGCGAAGGCCAGGCCGCCCGCGGTCAGCAGCACCTTGCGGGGCCGCGGCCGGCGGTGCCGGCCCCGGCGGCCCCAAGGGTGCGCCCGTCCTGTCGGTGTGCCGGTCGTCGTCATGATCCCTCCCCGGTGCCACGGGCCCCCGCCGCACCGTGGCGGGGCGACGCTACGGGCTGCCGGCGGCCCCGGTACGACGGTCGGCCGGATGTCACTCGAACGGGTGGGCGGCGTGGCGCGGGGGCCGGGCGGGTCCGGCCTTCCGTCGCGCGGGCATGCCTGCGATGATCGGACGGTCGGCTGTTAACACGCGTTAACCGGAGGGTGTCATGAGCGAGGAGCGGTTCGGAGATTTCGTCCTGGTGCGGCGGCACGGGGACGGGCATGTCGCGGAGCTCGCGCTCGACCGGCCGAAGGCCATGAACGCCGTATCGACCGCGATGGCCCGCTCCGTCGCCGAGGCGTGCGCGGCGCTCGCCGAGGACCGCGGCGTGCGGGCGGTGGTGCTGACCTCGACCCACGAGCGGGCGTTCTGCGTCGGCGCCGACCTGAAGGAGCGCAACTCCTTCTCGGACGCCGACCTGCTGCGCCAGCGGCCGGTGACGCGGGGCGCGTACACCTCGGTGCTGGAGCTGCCGGTGCCGACGATCGCGGCCGTGCACGGCTTCGCGCTGGGCGGCGGCTTCGAGCTGGCGCTCTCCTGCGACGTGATCGTGGCCGACCCCACGGCGGTCGTGGGGCTGCCCGAGGTGTCCGTCGGGGTCATCCCGGGCGGCGGCGGGACGCAGCTGCTGCCGCGCCGGGTGGGGGCGGCGCGCGCCGCCGAGCTGGTGTTCACGGCGCGCCGGGTGGAGGCCGCGGAGGCGCGCGAGCTGGGGCTGGTGGACCAGCTGGTGGACGAGGGGCGGGACCGGGAGGAGGCGCTGGAGCTGGCGTCCCGGATGGCCGCGAACTCGCCCGTGGGGCTGCGGGCGGCCAAGCGGGCGCTGCGGCTCGGTCACGGACTGGACCTGCGGGCGGGGCTCGAGGTCGAGGACGCGGCGTGGCGCGCGGTGGCGTTCTCGGGTGACCGTGCGGAGGGAGTGGCGGCGTTCAACGAGAAGCGGGCGCCGCGGTGGCCGGGAGAGTAGCTCGACGTGTCGTATGCGACCCCGTTCGCCCTGCTTGAGTCACTTTTCTGACTGAATCTCCCTAGCCTGGAGTGATGGGTGAGGACAGACGGCTGGCGGCGGTGGTGGCACTGGCGCAGGGCATGGCCGCCGCGCACAGCTCCCGCGAGGCGTGGCGGGCGGCGGCGGCCGGTGCGTGTCTGGCGCTGGGCGGCAGCTTCGCCGCGCTGTCGGTGTGGGAGCGCGAGCTGGGCCGGCTTCGCGTGCTGGTGAACGTGGGCAGGCGGGCCGAGGACGAGGAGGAGTTCCCGGAGGACGAGTCCTACCCGGTGCACCAGTTCGCGGAGATCACCGAGTTCCTGCACGAGCGCTGGGCCGGCGGTGGGGAGCCCGACGCCTGGGTGGAGACGGCCGAGGGGCCCGCCGCCGGGCGGCCGGGGTACGTCCACCAGCGGGTCGCCGCCCTGCGCCGCCGGGGGCGCGGCTGCTGCGTCGTCGCGCCGATCGTGCTGCACGGCCGGGCCTGGGGCGAGCTGTACGTGGCCCGCCCGGTGGGCGACCAGGTCTTCGCGCGGCCCGACGCCGACTTCGCCACCGTGCTGGCCTCGGTGGTGGCCGCCGGGATCGCGCAGGCGGAGCGTCTCGAGGAGGTCCGGCGCCTCGCGTACACCGACGCGCTCACCGGGCTCGCCAACCGCCGTGCCGTGGACGCGGCGCTGGACGAGGCCGTCGAGCGGCACCGCGGGGACGACGTGGTCGTCAGCCTCGTCGTCTGCGATCTGAACGGCCTCAAGCGGGTGAACGACACGCACGGGCACGCCGTCGGGGACCGGCTCCTGGAGCGGTTCGGGTCGGTGCTGTCGCTGTGCGGGGCGATGCTGCCGGGGGCGCTGGCCGCGCGGCTGGGCGGGGACGAGTTCTGCCTGCTCGCGGTCGGGCCGCCCGCCGACGAGGTGGTCAAGGCCGCCGAGGAGCTGTGCCGCCGGGCGGCCGAGCTGGAGCTGGGCGACGGGGTGGCCTGCGGGGTCGCGTCCACGCAGGACGAGGTCGGGCCGGTGCGCTCCGCCCGCCGGCTGTTCCGGCTCGCCGACGCCGCCCAGTACCGCGCGAAGGCCGAGCGCTCGGCCGGCCCGGTCGTCGCGGGCCGTGAGGGACCCGACGACCCCGTCGTACGGCTAGCCGACGAACCGTCCCGGGAGGAGGGCGGGGAGCGCCGGCGGTTCCGGGGGCGGCACTCGCCGTAGGGCCGGGTCCGCCGCGGCGCGGAGTCGGGTCGGTAAGGGGTGAAAGCGGTGCCCGATGGTGACGTACCCCCTCGTGACATCAAGGAATTCACTGCGTACGCTCCTGAATATGGATATGCACACTGTGGTGGTGGGGACGTCGGGGGTCACCGCGTCCGACGTTCTCGCCGTGGCGCGCGCCGGCGCCCGGGTCGAGCTCTCCGACGAGGCGGTGGCCGCCCTGGCCGCGGCCCGCGACATCGTGGACGCGCTGGCCGCCAAGCCGGAACCCGTGTACGGGGTGAGCACCGGCTTCGGTGCCCTGGCGACCCGGCACATCAGCCCGGAGCTGCGGGGCCGGCTCCAGCGCAACATCGTCCGCTCGCACGCCGCCGGGATGGGCCCGCGGGTGGAGCGCGAGGTGGTCCGCGCGCTGATGTTCCTGCGGCTGAAGACCGTCTGCTCCGGCCGCACCGGCGTCCGCCCCGAGGTGGCGCGGACCATGGCCGACGTGCTGAACGCCGGGATCACCCCGGTCGTGCACGAGTACGGCTCCCTGGGCTGCTCCGGCGACCTCGCGCCGCTGTCGCACTGCGCGCTGACCCTGATGGGCGAGGGGGACGCCGAGGGCCCCGACGGCACCGTGCGCCCGGCCGGTGAGCTGCTCGCCGAGCACGGGATCACGCCGGTCGAGCTGCGCGAGAAGGAGGGCCTCGCCCTCCTCAACGGCACCGACGGCATGCTCGGCATGCTGGTCATGGCCCTCGCCGACCTCGACACCCTCTACAAGTCCGCCGACGTCACCGCCGCGCTGACCATGGAAGCCCTGCTCGGCACCGACAAGGTGCTCGCCCCCGAACTGCACGCCATCCGCCCGCACCCCGGGCAGGCCGCCAGCGCCGCCAACATGCTCGCCGTGCTCGACGGCTCGGGCCTGACCGGCCACCACCAGGACGACGCCCCCCGCGTCCAGGACGCCTACTCGGTGCGGTGCGCCCCGCAGGTCGCCGGTGCCGGACGCGACACCATGGCCCACGCGGGGCTGGTCGCCGAGCGCGAGCTGGCGTCGGCCGTGGACAACCCCGTGGTGCTGCCCGACGGACGGGTGGAGTCCAACGGCAACTTCCACGGCGCCCCCGTCGCCTACGTCCTGGACTTCCTCGCCGTGGCCGTCGCCGACCTCGGGTCCATCGCCGAGCGGCGCACCGACCGGCTGCTCGACAAGAACCGCAGCCACGGCCTGCCGCCCTTCCTCGCCGACGACGCGGGCGTCGACTCCGGGCTGATGATCGCCCAGTACACGCAGGCGGCCCTGGTCGGCGAGTTGAAGCGGCTCGCCGTACCGGCCTCGGCGGACTCGATCCCGTCCTCCGCGATGCAGGAGGACCACGTCTCCATGGGCTGGTCGGCGGCGCGCAAGCTGCGCACGGCCGTCGACAACCTGGCCCGCGTGATCGCCGTCGAGCTGTACGCCGCCACCCGCGCGATCCAGCTCCGCGAGGGCCTGACCCCGGCCCCGGCCTCGCGGGCCGTCATCGACGCCGTACGGGCCGCCGGTGTCGAGGGGCCCGGACCGGACCGCCACCTGGCGCCGGACCTCGCCGCGGCGGACGCCTTCGTGCGGGCCGGGCACCTGGTCGCGGCGGCGGAGACGGTGACCGGACCGCTGCGCTGACGCCGACGCGTGAGGGGCCCCGTCCGGGCTTCAGTTCTCGTGGACGAGGCCCCTCACGCGTCTCCCGACGGAGTCGCAACCTCTCAGAACTCGAGGCGTTCCCGGCGCACCGAGTACCCGACGAAGCCGGCGCCGAGCCCGAGGCACAGGGCGCCGCCGATGACGTACGGGGTGCTGTCGAAGCTGCCGGTGTCGGCCAGGCGGGTCGTGCCCCCGTCGGTGGCCGTGGTGGCCGCCGTGTCCGTGGACGCGACTCTGGCCTGTGCGGTGACCTGCGGAGACGGGGTCGCGGCCGCGGACTCGAACGCGGGTGTCTCGGGTGTCGCGTTCGCCGACGGGACGAACCACAGGGCGCACAGGAGGCCCCCCGCGGCGGCGGCGGTCAGCAACGGACGGCGAGCGGATGACACGGAATATCGATCCCCTTGTGGCGCTGGCGAATTGGCCGTGTGGGCAGATGTTAGTGAAAGGCGCGGGTCACGGGAAAGTCACGGGAGCGGTCGGCCTTACGCTCCGGGCATGACTACTCCAGAGACATCCCGGTTCATCCGCATTCGCGTCGAGCTTGTCGTCGAGATCGACGACGAGGAGGCCCTCACCGGGGCCGCGCTGCAGAGCCTCGCCGACGACGCGGACCTGCCCGAAGCGGAACGCGCCCGGTCCGAACGTGCCGTGACGGAGGACACCGCCGAGGCCCTGGCCCACCTCGTCGACCCCTTCGACCTGGTCGGGGCGGTCCCCGGGGTCGAACTCCAGCAGGCCTCCTGGAGCAGTGAGCAGATCGACTACGACCCCGACTCGCCCGAGTGGGACCTGCACGAGGACGATGACGACGAGAACGCCCCGGAGGGCGACGAGAACGCCCCGGAGGACGACGAAGTGAGGGTCGGCTGACGCCGCGTGGGGAAATTCGTGACCCCGGGTGGCAACCACCACCCGGGGTTTCGTCGTCTCAATGTGCGCACTGACCGACCCCGCGCCCCGCCCCGACGGGTAAACGTGGCGTGACCCACACCCGCGAGCGATGTGGAACGGGACGAACCGGTCGTAGCGTTGAAAGTTATTGACGGGGTATCTCGGGGTTTCGGGAATCGGCAACGATGGAGAAGCGTGTGATGACGGACGGTAAGCGGCGCAAGGGCCTGGCGGCCGCGTCCGCACTGCTCGGCGGTGTGCTGGTGCTCTCTGCATGTTCCAGCGGCGACGCCGACACCTCCGGTGGGGACGGGAAGACCTCGCAGGCCGAGGTGGACGAGGCAGCGGCCAAGAAGACGTCCGAGGCCCAGATCAAGATCACCCCGAAGGGCGGCTCGGACGGCGCCTCCATCAACAACGGCACCGGCGTCACCGTGAGCAAGGGCACGCTCACGGAGGTGAAGATGACCGCCTCCGACGGCACCGCCGTCGAGGGCGAGATATCCGCCGACAAGACCAGCTGGAAGCCCAGCGGTCAGCTGGAGCGGGCCACCAAGTACCAGATCACGGCGACCGCGGAGGACTCCGACGGCCGCGCCGCCCATGAGAACGCGTCGTTCACCACGGTCTCCCCGGAGAACAGCTTCATCGGCACCTTCACGCCGGACGACGGCAAGACCGTCGGCGTCGGGATGCCCGTGTCGATCAACTTCGACAAGGAGATCACCGACAAGGCCGCCGTCCAGAAGGGCATCACGGTCAACACCAGCAGCGGCCAGGAGGTCGCCTGCCACTGGTTCAGCACCCAGCGCATGGACTGCCGCCCCGAGAAGTACTGGACGGAGAACTCGACCGTCACCCTCAAGCTGGCGCTCGACGGGGTCGAGGGCGCCGACGGCGTCTACGGCGTGCAGCAGAAGACGGTCACCTTCAAGATCGGCCGCAACCAGGTCTCGTACGTCGACGCCAAGACCAAGCAGATGAAGGTCACGCAGGACGGCAAGACGGTCAAGACCATCCCGATCTCCGCCGGTTCGCCCGACAACAAGACCTACGAGGGCGAGATGGTGATCTCCGAGAAGTTCAAGGAGACCCGGATGGACGGCTCGACCGTCGGCTTCACCGACGACGACGGCAAGGGCGAGTACGACATCAAGGACGTGCCCCACGCCATGCGGCTGAGCACCTCCGGCACCTTCATCCACGGCAACTACTGGGGCAAGGGCATCTTCGGCCAGGCCAACACCAGCCACGGCTGCGTGGGCCTGGAGGACGCCAAGGGCGCCAACGACCCGAACACGCCGGGCTCGTGGTTCTTCGACAACTCGATCATCGGTGACGTGGTCGTCGTCCAGAACACCGGCGACAAGACCATCGCCCCGGACAACGGCCTCAACGGCTGGAACATGGACTGGGCCCAGTGGAAGGCCGGTTCGGCGGTCTGACGCCGAAGTCCCCACGGCCAGGCAGTACTTCGCACCCGGCGCCCGCCACTCCCCGCACGGGGGTGGCGGGCGCCGGGCGTTCGGCGCGGCTTCTCATCGTTCTCTTACGCCGGCCTTATCCCTTCATCACGGGGCGTCCCTACTTTGCGGCCATGTTCTTCACCTACCTGAGGCGCGAGCTGCGCCGCCGCAGAAAGGCGGCCCTCGTCGTCGCCTCCGGCCTGGCGCTGGGCATCGCGCTGGTCATCGTCGTCGACTCCGTCTCCTCCGGCATGGGCCGGGCCCAGGACAAGGTCCTGCAGTCCCTGTACGGGCTGGGCACGGACATGACGGTCACCAAGGCCGCGGAGCCCTCCTCCGGAGCCGGGACCGGAGCCGAACGCCCCCGCTTCCGCTTCGACGCCCAGGAGAACGGCTCCGAGGAGGAGCAGAGCACCGACCGCGTCATGGTGCAGGGCTTCCAGACGCTGGCCGACTCGACCGTCGGCAAGGTCGCCGGCCAGAGCGGTGTCGCCGACGCGGTGGGCGGACTGAGCCTCCAGGTCGTCAAGGTCAGCGGAGAGTTCACCCGCGGCCAGTTCCAGCAGGAGGGCGGCTCCGGCGGCCAGGGCGAGGGGCAAGGGCAGGGCGGCGGTCCGGGCGGCGGGCAGTCCCCGCAGGGCCGGGTCCAGGGCGGCGGCGCCGACTTCGACGTCAACAGCTACTCCGTCTACGGCACCGACGTCACGCAGCCCGCCCTCGGCCCGCTGACCTCCTCCACCATCACCAGCGGCCGCACCTTCAAGGAGTCGGAGACCAACGCCGCGGTCGCCGTCGCCGACTCCGCCTACGCCAAGGAGAAGAAGCTCGAGACCGGCAGCACCGTCACCGTGAAGGGCGTGAAATTCGAGGTCGTCGGCATCGCCACCGCCGACAGCGGCGACGCCGCGGCCAACCTCTACGTACCGCTCCAGCAGGCGCAGACCCTGGGCGACGCCAAGGACAAGGTCACC
Organism: Streptomyces sp. NPDC058985; assembly: GCF_042740985.1. Taxonomy (NCBI): domain Bacteria; kingdom Bacillati; phylum Actinomycetota; class Actinomycetes; order Kitasatosporales; family Streptomycetaceae; genus Streptomyces; species Streptomyces sp. NPDC058985. The sequence goes on from NZ_JBHYJX010000007.1 coordinate 67,814, forward strand.
ACGATCTACGTCCAGGCGACCGACTCGCAGAAGATCGACGGCGTCAAGTCCGCCATCCAGAAGAACATCCCGGACACCACCGTCACCACCTCCGCCGACCTCGCCGACACCGTCTCCGGCTCCCTGTCCACGGCCTCCTCCCTCGCCGCCGGCGTCGGCAAGTGGCTGTCGATCGTGGTACTGGCCGCCGCCTTCCTCGTCGCCGGCCTGCTCACCTCCTCGGCGGTCTCCCGCCGGGTCCGCGAGTTCGGCACGCTCAAGGCGCTGGGCTGGCGCTCGGGCCGGGTCACCCGGCAGGTGATCGGCGAGGCCGTCGTCAACGGCCTGGTCGGCGGCGTCCTCGGCATCGCGCTGGGCCTCGCGGGCGCGTACGCCGTGACGGCCGTCAGCCCGACGCTCCAGGCCCAGCTCGGCGGCGGCATGGGCGGCGGCGGGGGCGCGGGCGGTCCCGGCGGCTTCGGCGGCGGCATGGGCGGTCCCGCCCGGCAGAGCGCCGCGAAGACCCTGGACATCGCGCTCACCGCACCCGTCAGCGTCACCACCATCGCCCTCGCGGTCGCCCTCGCCGTGGCGGGCGGCCTGGTCGCCGGTGGCTTCGGAGGCTGGCGCGCCTCCCGGCTGCGCCCGGCGGACGCGCTGCGCCGCGTCGAGTAGCTCCACCTTCCCCGTACTCCAGGAGTCCCACCATGTACGAACTCACCGGCGTCACCAAGCGCTACACCCGCGGCAAGGACGCCGTGACCGCCCTCGACGGCGTCGACCTGACCATCGCCGACGGCGACCGCCTGGTCATCCAGGGCCCCACCGGCGGCGGCAAGTCCACCCTGCTCCAGATGCTGGGCGCGCTCGACCGGCCCAGCTCCGGCCGGATCGTCCTCGACGGCACCGACCTCGCCACGCTCCCCGAGGCCAGGCTGACCCGGGTGCGCAGCGAGAGCATCGGCTTCGTCTTCCAGTCCTTCAACCTGATCCCGACCCTCACCGCGCAGGAGAACGTCGAGACCGCGCTGGTCCCGCTCGGCGTCAAGGCCAGGGAGCGGCGCGAGCAGGCCGCCGAGGCGCTGGCCTCCGTCGGCCTCGGCGAACGGCTCGCCCACCTCCCCGGCGAGATGTCCGGCGGCCAGCAGCAGCGCGTCGCCATCGCCCGCGCCCTGGTGAAGCAGCCGAAGGTACTCCTCGCCGACGAACCCACCGGAAACCTCGACGAGTCGACGCGCGACGAGATCATGGACGTACTCGACCGCATGTGGAAGGAGCTGGGGCTGACCTTCGTGATGGTCACCCACGACTCGGCGATCGCGAAGCGGGCCCCACGGGTGGCGACGATCCGCAAGGGCCGGATCACCGTCCGGGAGAACGCCTCGGCGTGACGGGAGGGGCGTACGGCGGGCGGTCCGGGGCGGTGGTCACGTCCGGACCGACGCCGCCGCGTCCGTCCCCCAGCTCGCCAGCAGCCGCAGCGCCTCCGCCGACGGCGAACCCGGTTCGGCGTGGTACGTGACGAAGGCCTGCTCGTCGTCGTCGACCAGGCGGAAGGTCTCGAAGGACAGGGTCAGGTCACCGACCAGCGGGTGCCGCATCCGCTTGACGCCGTAGCTCTTCTCCTTGACGTCGTGGGTGGCCCACAGCCGCCGGAACTCCTCGCTCTTCACGGACAACTCGCCGACCAGCGCGGACAGCCGCGGGTCGTCCGGGTGCCGGCCCGCGTCCATGCGCAGGAAGCTGACCATGTCGTACGCCTTCTGGTCCCAGTCCACGAACAGCTCGCGGTACTCCGGGTTCAGGAAGACCAGCCGCGCCCAGTTCCGCTCCGGGGCCGGCAGCTTGCCCCAGTCGCCGAAGAGGGCGGCGGCCATCCGGTTCCAGGCGAGGATCTCCGAGCGGCGGCCCGACACGTACGCCGGCACCGCCTCGATCGACTCCAGGAGCTGGAGCAGCGCCACCCGCACCGGGGCCTGCTGGGCCCGCGCCGACGACGACGCCCGCCTGCGCTGCTGCTTCGGCTTCGCCAGATGCGTCAGGTGGGCCTGCTCCGCGTCCGTCAGCCGCAGGGCGCGGGCGATCGCGTCCAGGACCTCCGACGACACGTTCTGGCCGTTGCCCTGCTCCAGACGGGTGTAGTACGCCACCGACACCCCGGCCAGCTGCGCCAGCTCCTCCCGCCGCAGGCCGGGGACCCGGCGGTGCCGCCCGAACGACTCCAGGCCCACGTCCTCCGGCTTCAGCCGGGCCCGCCGGGTGCGCAGGAACTCGCTCAGTTCGGCCCGCCGGTCAAGCTGTCCATCCATGGTGTCCAGTATCGCCCGACGTATTCCCGGTCGTACGCCCAGGAGCCTGTCCCCGTCAGTGGTACGCACGCTGGACGTACGCAAAAGCGTGGTCTGGGTGACTTCGCGGGCCGCAGGCAGGGTGGAGGTATCCCCAGACGAAGACGAGAGAATCCCGGAGAACCCGGCATGACCACTGTCGCCGCGTACGCAGCACCCGCCGCGAAGGCTCCGCTGGAGCGCACCACCATCGAGCGGCGCGAGGTGCGGGAACACGACGTCCTGATCGACATCAAGTTCGCCGGCATCTGCCACTCCGACATCCACCAGGTCCAGGAGGGCTGGGGCGAGGCCATCTTCCCGATGGTCCCCGGCCACGAGATCGCCGGCATCGTCACGGAGGTCGGCCCCGGCGTGACCAAGTTCGCCGTCGGCGACCGGGTGGGCGTCGGCTGCATGGTCGACTCCTGCCGCGAGTGCGAGAACTGCAAGGCCGGCCGCGAGCAGTACTGCACGGGCGGCAACGTGATGACGTACAACGGCATCGGCAAGGACGGCGAGCCGACCTACGGGGGCTACTCGCAGAAGGTCGTCGTCGACGAGAACTTCGTCCTCGGCATCCCCGAGGGCATCTCCCTGGACGAGGCCGCGCCCCTGCTGTGCGCCGGCATCACCACGTACTCGCCGCTCAGGCGCTGGAACGCGGGCCCCGGCAAGAAGGTCGCCGTCGTCGGCCTGGGCGGTCTCGGCCACATGGCCGTCAAGCTCGCGCACGCCCTCGGCGCCGAGGTGACCGTGCTGTCGCAGTCGCTGCGCAAGAAGGACGACGGACTGAAGCTGGGCGCCGACCACTACTACGCCACCAGCGACCCGGCCACCTTCGAGGAACTGGCCGGCAGCTTCGACCTGATCGTCTCCACGGTCTCCGCCCCGCTCGACCTCGGCGCCTACCTGGGCCTGCTGAAGACGGAGGGCACGCTGGCCAACGTCGGCGCGCCCGAGGAGCCGGTCTCCCTCAACCTGTTCGCGCTGCTCGGCGGCGGCAAGTCCCTCTCCGGGTCCATGATCGGCGGCATCGCCGAGACCCAGGAGATGCTGGACTTCTGCGCGGCGCACGGCATCGGCGCGGAGATCGAGCTGATCGCCGCGTCCGAGGTCAACGAGGCGTACGAGCGGGTGCAGGCGAGTGACGTGCGGTACCGGTTCGTGATCGACACGGCGACCATCTGAGCCGTCTCGCGCCGAGATCCAGGGCCGGGGAAGATTTCTTCCCCGGCCCTGTCACATCTCCGTCCCGCCCCGGGTCATACCGCCACGACACCCAAGGCAGACCCCGGGAGCAGAAATGACGCACCCCTCCACCCCCTCCACCCCTTCCTCCTCCACCCCCTCGAACCCCACCACCCCCCTTCTGGTCACCGGCGGCACCGGCACCCTCGGCGGGCACGTCGTCCCGCTGCTGCGGGCGGCCGGTCACCAGGTGCGGATCCTCACCCGGCGGCCCCCCTCCGCCGCGGACGACGGCGTCGAGTACGTCACCGGCGACCTCCTGACCGGTGCGGGCGTCGACGCCGCGGTCGGCGGTGTGCACACCGTCCTGCACCTGGCGGGCGGCCCGAAGGGCGACGACGAGGCGACCCGCACCCTGGTGCGCGCCGCGGCACGGGCCGGCGTACGGCACCTCGTGTACATCTCGGTCGTGGGCGCCGACACCGTGCCGCTGGCCTGGCTGCGCACCAAGCTGGAGTCGGAGCGGGCGATCGCCGAATCGGGCATCGGCTGGACGGTGCTGCGGGCGGCCCAGTTCCACGAGCTGACCCTGACGATGGTCGAGAAGATGTCCAAGCTGCCGGTCCTCCCGGTCCCGGGCGGACTGCGCCTCCAGCCGGTCGCCGCCCGCGAGGTCGCCGAACGCCTGGCGGAACTGACCCTGGCGGAGCCGTCCGGCCGGGTCCCCGACATGACCGGCCCCGAGGTCCACGACCTCGCCGCGCTGGCGGGCTCCTACCGCGAGGTCCACGGTCGCCGCCGGCGCCCGAGGCTGCCGGTTCGCCTTCCCGGCAAGGCGGGGCGCGCGTACCGCTCCGGCGCCAACCTCACCCTGGCGGGGGCTCTGGTGTCCAAGCTGACCTGGGCGGAGTTCCTGGCGGAACGGGCGGAACCGGCGGGCTGCGGCCGGTGACGGCTCCCCGGCGCCGCTCACCCGGCCGGTCAGCGGCGCCGCAGCGAGGGGTCGAGGAGCGCGGGCGTGGCGTCGAACTTCTCGTGCGCCGCCAGGTCCGTGCCGGGGGCGACGATCTCGTCGATCGCGTCGAGGACGTCGTCGGAGAGCACGGTGTCCGCGGCGGCCAGCTGCGCGTGCAGGTGGTCCAGGGTCCGGGGGCCGACGAGCGCGGCGGTGACGGCCGGATGGGCGGTCACGAAACCGAGCGCGAGCTGGATCATGGTGAGCCCGGCCTCGTCGGCGACCGCGGCCAGCTTCTCGACGGCGTCGATGCGGGCCCGGTTGGCGGGCAGCGAGGTGTCGAACCGCTCCGGCAGCACCGACGAACGGTGCGTGGCGATCTCCCGTCCCGCCCGGACCGCCCCCGACAGCCATCCCGAGGCCAGCGGGCTCCACACCAGCACCCCGAGCCCGTACCGCTCGGTCACGGGCAGCACGTGGCTCTCGACCCCGCGCTGGAGGACGGAGTAGCTGGGCTGCTCGGTGACGTACCGGCCCAGGTGGTGCTCGCGGGCGGCCCACTGCGCCTCGACGATGCGGTACGCGGGGAAGGTCGAGGAGCCGAAGTAGCGGATCTTCCCCGCGCGCTGGAGGTCGGTGAGGGCGGACAGCGTCTCCTCGTCACTGGTGGCCGGGTCCCAGCGGTGTATCTGGTAGAGGTCGACGTGGTCGACGCCGAGCCGGCGCAGGCTGTTGTCCAACTCGGTGACCAGCCAACGGCGCGAGGCGCCCTTGTGGTTGGGTTCGTCGCTCATCGGCATGGACGCCTTCGTGGCCAGCACGATGTCCTCACGGCGCCCGGCGATGGCCTTGCCGACCATCTCCTCCGACTCGCCGCCGCTGTACCAGTCGGCGGTGTCGATGAGGTTGATCCCGGCCTCCAGGGCGGCGTCGACGAGGGCGGTGGCGTCCTCCTGGGTGGTGCGTCCGATGCTGCCGAAGTTCATGGCGCCGAGCGCGAGCGAACTGACCTGCACGCCGGTGCGGCCCAAGGTGCGGTACTGCATGACGAATTTCCTCCGTACGGGGAGATCGGGGCATGACTGGGTATCGGGCATGACTTGGTGGCGGGTCCGCTGCTCTGGCATCATGGAGAGCCAAGTGGAACCCTGTCCCGTTTAACGATACGGAACGGTGTCCCGTTTAGCAACGCCGACCTGGTCCGGTCGGCGTCGGCGGAGGGAATGGCACGGTGAAGGACGGCCAAGAGGTCACGAGGGACGGCGGAGGCGCCGCGGGGAACGCGGCCCGCCCCAAGCGTGCGGACGCGCGGCGCAACGAGAAGACGCTGCTCGACGCGGCCGCCGCGGTGTTCGTGAGGTCGGGCGTCGAGGCTCCCGTCCGCGACATCGCGGCCGAGGCCGGCGTCGGAACGGCCACGATCTACCGCCACTTCCCGACCCGGGCCGACCTGATCATCGGCGTCTACCGGCACCAGGTGGAGGCGTGCGCCGAGGCGGGCCCCGCCCTGCTGGCGAGCGCCCCGACCCCGTACGACGCGCTCGCGCGCTGGATCGACCTCTTCGTCGACTTCCTGGTCACCAAGCACGGCCTGGCCGGGGTCCTCCAGTCCGACAACGCGGGTTTCGAGGCCCTGCACACGTACTTCCTCGACCGCCTGGTCCCGGTGTGCACCGACCTCCTGGCCGCCGCGTCCACCGCCGGAGAGATCCACTCCGACGTACCCGCCCTCGCCCTCATGCGCGGCGTCGGCAACCTCTGCATCGGCGCGGAGAACGACCCGCGCTACGACGCGCGGCAGCTGGTGGGGCTGCTGATCGGGGGGTTGCGGGGGCAGGGCTGAGGCGGGGCTCAGCCTGTGTGCCGCTCCAGCTCCGTTGACCGAGGCGCGTTGCTCGAATGACCGAGGCGCGTTGCTCGAACGCGCAGCTCAGCGGTTATCGCGCCGTCCCTCCTGCGCCGCTCGGTTCGGCCAGCAGCAGGTCACGGTGGAGCAGCGCGAGGTCGAGCAGCCCCGCGGCCGGGGAGGAGAGACGGTCCCGGGGTAGGGCGCCGACGCTCGCGGCATCGAGCGGCAGGCCCGTGATCGTGCCGTTCGTGCGCGCCCCGCACACCACGATTCCCTCCTCGTTCCGCTCGACGTCGTCCAGCGCCGCGTCGAGCAGGCTGTACGGGGGTGGCGGCGTTGACCCAGTACAAGGCGCATGCGCATAATCCGTCGGCCGACAGCGGCAGTTGGGAAGCAAATGAGGGGCAGCGTGTGCGGACCTTGCGGTCGCGACGAGACCATCACAGCGATCGCGCGCAATGCCGCGGCACCGGCCGATGTATTGATCAGGCTGCTGTGTGAGGAAGCCAAAGGGGCCTGGGGTACGTTCGCTTGGCGTGCTCTGCCGGACGAGGTGGTCGATGCCATCGTCGTGCACCCCGACCGCAGGCTGCGGGGTACGTTCGTTGAGAACTTCTCCGTGTCGGCGGAGCAGCGTGCCCGACTCGTGGACGACCCCGATCCCCGTGTCCGCCATGCTCTGGCCATCGGACCCGGACCGTTCCGCATCCCCGTGCAACCACTGCCTCTCTCGACTCAGCAACGCCTGCTTGCCGACCCGAGGCCTTCGATCCGCCAGAGCGCGGCCTTCAGCCAGCACACGGCTCCAAGCCTGGTCGCCGGGCTTGCCGAGAACGCCGACCCGACCCTTCGGCAGGCAGCCTGCCAGCAGTGGGCACTGCTTTCCGAGGACACCCGGAGCCGAATGCTCTGTGACGATGACGGCGACGTACGTCGAGCAGCCATGATGAAGGCCTGTGCGGATGACCCCGGCTACACGGACCTTCTTCTCGATGCGGAAGTCGGAGGCCTCGCCCGGCGCGATGTGATCAGGCGCGGCGCCATGAGCTTGGCGACCGCGCAGCGGCTCGCGGCAAGCATTGAGGAGGCAGACCGGGAGGGGCTGGCGGCCAACCTCAACGTTCCCATTGACATCGTCAGGACGTTGACGGAGGACGACGCGCACAGCGTACGACTGGCGGTTTCGGTACGGCCCGAACTGACGGAGCGCGACCGCTCCGCCATTGATGTCACCATCGGACCGTCCGACCGGCTCGTGCCCGTCGAGTGGGTTCGACTCTGCACCGATCCCGACGTCTTGCGGCAGTGCGCCACCTCGGCCAACATCCTGCTGCGGCGCAGCGCCGCCTACAGCCGGAACCTGCCCGCCGACGCCATCGCCCTGCTCTCGAAGGACGACGACCACGCCGTGCGCCTCCTGCTGTGTGAGAACCAACCGTCCGTCGACGGCGAGGTTGTGCTGCGGACGTATCTGGAGTGCCAGGTCATCACCAAGGGGGCACTGCAGGGGCACCCGAATTTTCCGGGCGCGGGCAACGCACAACGCTTCGCCAACGACCCGGATCCGGAGAAGCGACGGCTGGTGGGACTCGACTCCGCAGCGCCCGTCGACGTTCTGGTCCGCCTGCTTGCCGACCCCGATGGCCTTGTACGTGCGATGGCCGCCGGGCACCCGGCGCTGCCGGTCGACCTCATCCTCCGAACCTGCGCAGATCCGGAGCTCGCTGCCCGTGCCCTCGGCAACCCGAGCCTTCCCGTGGAAGCCATGCACCGGTATCTGGACGCGGCGGGCATCCCTCGCTGACACGGTCGCCGTGGTCCGCCCCGGCGCGAGCGCCGGTCAGGCCGGCGGTTGGTCAGTCAGTGCTGAGCGACGCCGCCGTTGCTGCTCTGCGCCGGGCGGCGGGTCCACAGCGACACGTCACTGCTCGTCGCGACGGCGATGGTTTCCCCGGAGGGAGAGAAGCCGAAGGCTCGCAGTTCGGAGTAGTTGGAGTGGAAGATGTGCCACCATCGCTCTCCATGCGGGCCGGAGTGCGGAAGCCCGCCGTCGGCGGAGAGCAGTACACGGTCGTTGGGCCACGCCGGGGCGACGGCCTCCAGGGTCCAGCCGTCCTGAGTCGTGGTGTGGAGCCCTCCGCCGAAGAGTCCTGCGATGTGTACGCGGCTGTCGGCGATCGGTCCCAGTCCGGGGCAGGTCAGGTCGGCCGCCTCATCGGGAGTGCTGTGCTCGGGATCGCGGTCCCTGGCGATCTTCTCACCGGTGACGGCGTCGAAGAGACCGTGCCCGTCCCGCGAGACGACCATGACCAGGTCATGGCCACTGTCGGGATGCGACGCGAAGCCGATGCCGAGGAGCCCACCGACAGGGACTCCGTACGCGTACTCGAAGACGGGCCGCCAGGGCGCGGGCGCGGGAACGACAGGGGCGGCGAGTAGGCGGTCTCGCAGCGCCCGCTGGTAGGCGGAGAGCTCCGGGTCGCTGACTGACTGCTCCACTGGACTCGCCTTCTTGATCTGCATCGTCACGTCTTCATGATCTCGCTCCACCCGGGTATCACGCGGAGCAGGGGGGCCGGGGCACCCAGACAGTACCTCGTTCTCGACATACGCTCGCATGCCTGCTTCACTCATGACATGCCCTCAATTCGACTTACCCGGCCGACCCTTGAGGTGCTCAAGGTGTTGCTGGCGTCCACACCCGACAACCCGGCCTGGGGCCTCAAGATCTGTGACGAGGCCGACCTCGGCTCCGGCACCGTCTACCCCATCCTCGACCGGCTCGAAGAGAACGGCTGGATCACCAGCCGCAAGGAATCCGGACCCCACCCGGGCCGACCGCCGCGCCGCTACTACGAACTGACCGCAGCCGGACGTGTCCAAGCCGTAGAGTCCCTGGCGGCCCGTGAGGCGCGCCGTACTCGCCGGTGGGGGATCGCGGAAGGAGTGGCCTAGCCATGCCTCTCCTGGCGCTGCTTGTGGCCGCTACCGTCGTTGGTTTCGAGCAACTGCTGCAGCACCAGTTCGGCCCCGTCGGGGTGATTGGATTTCTTCTCCTCACGATCGGGCTCAAGGCGAGGAGTGTCACCGTTGACAGTGCGCTCACCTTCATGCGGGCCCCGCGCGGCACGATGGGACTGGCTTCGCTCATCGCCGGCCGGCGCAGGGTGCACCTGAGGGAGGAGTGGGCCGCCGTTCTGGCCGGCGACCCAGAGAACGGCCGCGTGCTGACGGCCCTCGCCCAGCTCCGGCTGGCGGTGGGCTTCCTCGTGGCCTCGGTCCGCATGCGCCTCCACGACGTGTCGGCACCCCTGTGGGTGCCGGTTGACTGGCTGCTTTCGGTGGAGTCGCGCAGCAACACGGTGATCGCGGTCCTCGTGAGCTTGCAGGCCCTGTACATCGCCGGGGACGGCGGCCTCGGAGCACTGGTCGCCGAAGTGTGGGAGCCGTGCGGGATCTTCGGCGGTGCCCTGTACATGCTCTTCCGTTGGCTTCGGGGAGTGAGGGGGATTGAGCTGTCGGCGACTCGCAGTGAGGAATCAACCACGGAATAGATCAGGGACCGACTCAGGGCGTGACCTCTGAGGAGCAGAAGGCCGGGCCGTGGGCCTGGAATCGCTGGGCGCCCCCAGGCGTTGCACGGGAAGGGCAAGGGTGGCCGGTGTGTGAGCCGGGTGGCCCGAGTGATCTAGATGACTGGTATTGGAGGGCCACCATGGCTGCGCAGACACAGAGGGCCGTGCTCGCGGGCGGATGCTTCTGGGGGATGGAGGAGCTGATCCGCCGGCTTCCCGGCGTCACCGCGACCCGGGTCGGTTACACCGGGGGAGACGTGGAGAACGCGACGTATCGCAACCACGGCACCCACGCGGAGGCCATCGAGATCCTCTACGACCCGGAGCAGACCGACTACCGCGCGCTCCTGGAGTTCTTCTTCCAGATCCACGACCCGAGCACCAAGAACCGCCAGGGCAACGACATCGGTCTCAGCTACCGCTCGGCGATCTACTACGTCGACGACGAGCAGAAGCGGATCGCCGAGGACACCATCGCGGACGTCGACGCCTCCGGCCTGTGGCCCGGCAAGGTCGTCACCGAGGTGGAGCCGGTCGGGCCCTTCTGGGAGGCCGAGCCCGAGCACCAGGACTACCTGCAGCGCTACCCCGACGGCTACACCTGCCACTTCCCGCGGCCGGGGTGGCGGCTGCCGGTGCGCGCGGACGGATGACCAGTTGACTGGTTGACCCGGTGGGCAGCCCGGCTCCGTAGTCAGGGAGCCGGGCTGTCCGCTGTTGTCACTGGGGGAGCGTCGCCGGACTGCCGCCGTTCGCCTCGTAACCCGCCACCGCGAGGGCGCGGTAGACCGCGAACTCCGCCGCCGGGTCGCTGGACAGGGTCCAGGGCAGGGCGCCGACGTGCCCGTCGATCACTATCAGCTGGTTCATGGCCTCGGCCCAGCGCTCGCCGCGGACCAGGAAGAAGACCAGCAGGTGACGGACGTGCGCCTGCATCGGGTCGTCCGGGCGGGCCGAGTGCACCGCGTGCAGGGCGCCGTGGACGGCCTTGGTGACGACCTCGCTCTGGTAGAAACCGCTGACCAGGTTGACCTCGGGCATGTGCTCGAAGACCGCGAAGAGCGGCATGGCCGCGAGGAGGGAACCGCGCGGGGCGCGGGCCGCGGCCGCCTCCGCGAAGGAGTACGCCAGGTCGCGCGAGCCGTGCCACTTCTCGCACCAGTAGTGCAGGGCCGCCAGGTGCGCGCCCATGTGGTTCGGGGCGCGGTCCAGGATCTTCAGCCAGAGCTGCTCGAACTCCTCGCGCGGATAGCCGAGGCCACGGGCCACCGACAGCTCGACGATGTACGGGATCGGGTCCCCGGGGGCCAGCAGCGCCGCCTCCGAGCAGGCCGACTTCGCCTCCTCCATGATGATCCGGAAGTCGTCCGTGCCCGGCGTCGCCGTCCGCCAGGCCTGCTGCACCAGGAACTCGGCGTGCACCGCCGCCCCGCCCGCGTCCTTCGGCGCCTCGGCCCGCCACACCCGCAGCCACTGCCCGCCCGGTGCGTCCCCGACACCGCCCGGCCGCTGCCGCAGCTCCAGCGACGCGGCACCCGCGAAGGCCTGCACCCGCTGCCAGCGCCGCTCGCTCTCCGCCTCCGTGCCCGCGAGGAGCTGCTGCGCCCCGCGGTAGTCCTGCGTGCGCTGCACCAGGTCCAGGACTTCCAGCAGGTCCTGGTCGGGTCCTGGCATCCGGATGTCCAGCTCCTCCTCCAGGGCGAAGCCGTAGTTCGCGGGGTCCGCGGCGTCCGGGTGGCCGGGGGACACCAGACCGACCGCGCCTCGCCGGCGCCGCAGAACGGGGAGCAGCACCACGCACAGCATGGCCAGTGCCATCAGGACCCAGAGAATCTCCATGTCTCAAGCGAACCAGACGGCGCCGACAATTGGCCAACCTGTCCCCCGCCCTGTGGAAAACGCGCGAAGCCCGTCTCGCCGCTACCCTCGGTGCCCATGAGCGACAGGCACATCAGTCAGCACTTCGAGACGCTCGCGATTCACGCGGGCAACACCGCCGATCCCCTGACGGGCGCGGTCGTCCCGCCGATCTATCAGGTGTCGACCTACAAGCAGGACGGCGTCGGCGGACTGCGCGGCGGCTACGAGTACAGTCGCAGCGCCAACCCGACCCGTACGGCCCTGGAGGAGAACCTCGCGGCCCTGGAGGGCGGCCGCCGAGGTCTCGCGTTCGCGTCCGGACTGGCGGCCGAGGACTGCCTGTTGCGCGCGCTGCTGCGGCCCGGCGACCACGTGGTCATCCCGAACGACGCGTACGGCGGCACGTTCCGGCTCTTCGCCAAGGTCGCCACCCGATGGGGCGTGGAATGGTCCGTGGCCGACACGAGCGACCCCGCCGCGGTGCGGGCCGCGATCACCCCGAAGACCAAGGCCGTGTGGGTGGAGACGCCCTCCAACCCGCTGCTCGGGATCACTGACATCGCCGCCGTCGCCCAGGTCGCCCGCGACGCCGGCGCCCGGCTCGTCGTCGACAACACCTTCGCCACGCCGTACCTCCAGCAGCCGCTGGCGCTCGGCGCGGACGTCGTCGTGCACTCGCTGACCAAGTACATGGGCGGCCACTCGGACGTCGTCGGCGGCGCGCTGATCGTGAACGACCCGGAGCTGGGCGAGGAGCTGGCGTTCCACCAGAACGCGATGGGCGCGGTCGCCGGGCCCTTCGACTCCTGGCTGGTGCTGCGCGGCACCAAGACCCTCGCCGTGCGCATGGACCGGCACAGCGAGAACGCGGTCAAGGTCGCCGACATGCTCTCCCGGCACGCGCGCGTGACGAGCGTCCTGTACCCGGGCCTCCCGGAGCACCCGGGTCACGAGATCGCCGCCAAGCAGATGAAGGCGTTCGGCGGCATGGTGTCGTTCCGCGTCGAGGGCGGCGAGACGGCGGCCGTCGAGGTCTGCGACCGCGCGAAGGTGTTCACGCTCGGCGAGTCGCTGGGCGGCGTCGAGTCGCTGATCGAGCACCCCGGCCGCATGACGCACGCCTCCGCCGCGGGCTCGGCCCTGGAGGTGCCCGCCGACCTGGTGCGGCTGTCGGTCGGCATCGAGAACGTCGACGACCTGCTGGCGGACCTCCAGCAGGCCCTGGGCTAGACCCGACCCAGGGGCTCACCAGCCCTCCCAGCCCGTCACGGGTGGGGTCGTCTCCGACGGCGGCTCCACCCAGGGCTGCACGGTCAGCGCCCACACGGTGAACGCCACGACCGCGGCGCACAGCAGCAGCCACATCGTGCGGCGGGCGGCGGCCCGGCGCCGCAGCATGCGGCCGCCACGGCGCACGGCGTCCGCGTACAGCTCCGGCGGCACGCGCGGCGGCGACTGCTCCATGATCCGCCGGGCAGCGGCCTCACGCCCCGCCCGGTTCACCGCCACCTCCCGACGCACCACACGCGCGTGCCGGCGGCGGTCCTGCCGGACGCGCGGGACTCGCCGGCCCCACTGAACGCCCCCGGCCCGCCGGATACCCCCGGCCCGCCGGAGGGGCCTGACACGCCCGACCGGCCAGACGCGCCGGGCCCGCGGGGCGAGGCGTATGCGCCCGCCCTGCCGCACCCGCTGGACCAGCCCGTCCCGTCGAACCTGCGGGCCGCTCCGGTCCCGTCGAGCGTGCGGGCCGTTCCCGCCCCGTCCCGCGCATCCGATCCACCAGACGCGCCGGGCCCGCGGGGCGAGGCGTATGCGCCCGCCGTGTCGAGCTCGCCGGACCAGCCCGTCCCGCCGAACCTGCGGGCCGCTCCGCTCCAGTCGAGCCTGCGGGCCGTTCCCGCCCCGCCCCTCACGGCGTGACCGCCTTCGCCTTCGCCCCCGCCCGGCGGGCCGGTGAGGTGGGCGGATGCAGCAGCGTGGCCGTCGCCCGGTCGCAGATCGTGCGTACGCGCTCCACGGGCAGGCCGAGCAGCGCGGCCGTCTGTTCCTCCGCGACGCCCTCGTACAGCCTGAGGACCAGGATCAGCCGTTCCTGAGGGGTGAGCGCGCCCAGCGGGCCCACGGGGCGCTGCCGGGGCCGGACCAGGCCGCCGTGCCGGTGCCAGGCGCCGCGGGCGAAGCGGGCCGCCAGGTCCTGCCGGGCCCGGTCGTACGGGTCCTCGCCGTGCAGCCGGTCCCAGGACGCGTACGTGTGGGCGAGGGACAGTGACAGCAGCCGCCGCGCGCGCGGGTTGGCGTCCGGCGCCTCCGCCGTGAGCAGGGTGGCGGCATGCAGCAGCCGCCCCGCCGCGCCCGCGACGAACGCCTCGAACTCCCGGGCCCGGCGGGCACCGTGGGACGCATGCCGTTCTCGCACCGCGCCTCCCGCCCAGACGGCGACGACCCCTGAGGTCTCATATCAGGCCAGGCGTGCCCCGTCGGTCAAGAGTTCGGTCCGAACCGAGCGGTAAAGCCGCGGAAGGGCGTGGAAGGTGCCTCAGGAGCCGGACGGCGAGTCCTGCCCCGCCACGCCCGAAGGGGCCATACGGGCGGACAGGGCACCGTTGAAGCGCGCGAGGAGCGCGCAGAACGCCTCGCGCTCCTCCGGCGCCCAGTCATGGGTCAGCTCGGCCATGAGCTGACGCCGGGAGGAGCGGACCTCCTCCAGCCGCGACTCGCCGCGCGGGGACAGCTGGAGCACCACCGCGCGTCCGTCCTCCGGGTGGGACGTCCTCTTGACCAGGCCCGTGTCCACGAGCGGAGCTACCTGACGGGTGACCGTGGAGGAGTCGATCCCCATGCTCGCGGCCAGCGCCTTCACGCCCATCGGGCCCTCTTTGTCGAGGCGGTTGAGCAGCAGGTAGGCGGCGCGGTCCATGGAGTTGCGGACCTGCCCGACCCCGCCGAGCCGGGTCTGTTCGGCACGACGGGCGAAGAGCGCGACCTCGTGCTGGAGCGTCTCGAGAAGACCGGGGTCACCGGCGGTCGTCATGTCCATCGACATTTCAGGTGTTGTGGGCATGGCCGGGGGCTCACTTCGTGGAGGGCTGCTAATTGGGGGACAGGGTACGCGGCCGGGGGGCAGGGCGTACCGGCGCTGCGCAAAGCGGGTCTCGGAGGTTGGTCACAACGGCCCCTGGCCCCCGTGAACTGCGATGCTGGAGGCATGAGCTACAGCACGGCCGCCCTCGTCGGACCCGTCACCCTCGACGACGTGCGCGGAGCGCAGAAGATGCTCTCGGGCGTGGCGCGGGTGACGGCGATGGAGGGCAGCAGGCACCTGTCCCAGCTGGTCGGCTCGCCGGTCCACCTCAAGTGCGAGAACCTCCAGCGGACGGGCTCGTTCAAGCTGCGCGGCGCCTATGTCCGGATCGCCGGGCTACTCCCCGAGCAGCGGGCCGCCGGGGTGGTCGCGGCGAGCGCCGGCAACCACGCGCAGGGCGTGGCCCTGGCGTCGTCGTTGCTCGGCGTGCGTTCGACGGTGTTCATGCCGAAGGGCGCCCCGCTGCCGAAGATCAGCGCGACCCGGGACTACGGCGCCGAGGTGCGGCTGCACGGCCAGGTGGTCGACGAGACGCTGGCCGCGGCGCAGGAGTACGCGGAGCGGACCGGCGCGGTGTTCATCCACCCCTTCGACCACCCCGACGTCATCGCGGGCCAGGGGACGGTCGGGCTGGAGATCCTGGAGCAGTGCCCCGAGGTGCGGACCGTCGTGGTCGGTATCGGCGGGGGAGGGCTGGTGGCCGGCATCGCGGTCGCCGTGAAGGCGCTGCGGCCGGACGTGCGGATCGTGGGGGTGCAGGCGGAGGGCGCGGCGGCGTATCCGCCCTCGCTGGCCGCCGGGCGCCCGGTGGCGGTCGACCACCCGGTGACGATGGCCGACGGCATCAAGGTGGGGCGGCCGGGCGACGTGCCGTTCGGCATCGTCGGCGAGCTGGTGGACGAGGTCCGCACCGTCTCGGAGGACGAGCTGTCCACGGCTCTGCTGCTCTGCCTGGAGCGGGCCAAGCTCGTCGTGGAGCCGGCCGGGGCGAGTCCGGTGGCGGCGCTGCTCAGCGATCCCGGGTCGTTCGAGGGCCCCGTCGTGGCGGTGCTGTCCGGCGGCAACGTGGACCCCGTGCTGATGCAGGGCGTGCTGCGGCACGGCATGGCCGCGCAGGGCCGCTACCTGGCGGTCCGGCTGCGGCTGACGGACCGTCCCGGCGCCCTGGCCACGCTGCTCGGGGTGTTGTCAGTGGTCGACGCTAACGTCCTCGATGTGAGCCACGTACGGACCGATCCACGGCTCGGGCTCACGGAGGCGGAGGTCGAGCTGCACCTGGAGACGAAGGGCCCGGAGCACTGCGCCGAGGTCGGCAGGGCGCTGCGGGAGGCCGGCTACCCCGTCATCGGCTGAGGCGGATCCCGGAACCGGGTGGTTCGAGAACCGGGGGGATCCGAGGATCCGGAAGGGCCGGCCACCATTTGTCACTCGTTCGTGTAAGTAGATTGCGAGACGCGATACATCGCGTTATGGTGTGTCTCGTAATTCGCTCGCTGAGCGCGGCGAAATCCATAAACCTAGGTTTTCCGAAGCATCCCCGACGACGTGGAGACTCATATGCCAGGCGCCATCTATGCCGAAGGCCTGGTCAAGACCTTCGGTGACGTAAGGGCTCTGGACGGCGTCGATCTGGACGTTCCCGAGGGCACGGTCCTGGGCCTGCTCGGGCCGAATGGCGCGGGCAAGACCACCGCCGTCCGCTGCCTCACGACGCTGTTGCGCCCCGACAGCGGCAGGGCCGTCGTCGCGGGCATCGACGTGCTCAAGCACCCCAACGACGTCCGGCGCTCCATCGGCCTCTCCGGCCAGTTCGCCGCGGTCGACGAGTACCTGACCGGCCGGGAGAATCTCCAGATGGTCGGCCAGCTCTACCAGATGCGGTCCAAGGCCGCGAAGGCCAGAGCCGTCGAGCTGCTGGAGCAGTTCCATCTCACCGATGCCGCCGACCGTCCCACGAAGACCTACTCCGGAGGCATGCGCCGCCGGCTCGACCTGGCGGCGGCCCTGGTGGTCTCCCCGCCCGTCATGTTCATGGACGAGCCGACCACCGGCCTCGACCCGCGCAACCGCCAGGAGCTGTGGGAGGTCATCAAGCAGCTGGTCTCCGGCGGTACGACCCTGCTGCTGACCACGCAGTATCTGGAGGAGGCCGACCACCTCGCGCACGACATCGCGGTGGTCGACCACGGCCGCGTCATCGCCCGCGGCACCTCCGACCAGCTCAAGGCCCGCACCGGCGGAGAGCGCGTCGAGGTCGTCGTCCACGAGCGCGACCACATGGGGACGGCCGCCGAGGTGCTCGCCGGATTCGGCAAGGGCTCGACCACCGTCGAGGAGCACACCCGCAAGCTCACCGTGCCCGTGACCGGCGGCGCGAAGCTGCTCGCCGAGGTCATCCGCGAACTCGACGTCCGCGGCATCGAGATCGACGACATCGGCCTGCGCCGCCCCACCCTGGACGACGTCTTCCTCTCCCTGACCGGCCACGTGGCCGAGGCCGAGGCCGAGGACCAGGGCGACGACCAGGAACCGACGGCCGACGCCGGCCACCAGGACAAGAAGGAGGCCGCCAAGTGAGCGCCGCCACCGAAGCCGCGCCGGCCGGGGCAAGCACCAACCCCGTCGGGGCGTCCATCAGGGACTCGCTGGTCATCGCCCGGAGAAACCTGATCCGGATGACCCGGATCCCGGAGATGGTCCTGTTCGGGGTCATCCAGCCGGTGATGTTCGTGGTCCTCTTCACCTACGTCTTCGGCGGCTCCCTGCAGATCGGGAACACCACCGACGCGGGCGTCTACAAGGACTTCCTGATGGCCGGCATCTTCGCGCAGACCGTCACCTTCGCCACGGCGGGATCGGCCGCGGGCATCGCCGACGACATGCAGAAGGGACTGGTCGACCGCTTCCGCTCCCTGCCGATGGCCCGCGGCGCGGTGCTCACCGGCCGGACCGTCGCCGACCTGGTGCAGACGGCGATCACCCTGCTCGTCCTCGCGATCGTCGCGCTGATCGTGGGCTGGCGCACCGGCTCCGCCGAGCCGACCAACGCCGGGCAGATCCTCGCGGGCTTCGGCCTGCTCCTGCTCCTGGGATACGCCTTCACCTGGATCGGAGCGCTGATCGGGCTCTCCGTACGGACCCCGGAGGCGGCGACCTCGGGAGGGATCATCTGGCTGTTCCCGGTGACGTTCGTGTCGAACGCCTTCGTGGACTCCAGCCAGATGACCCCCTGGCTCCGGCACATCGCCGAGTGGAACCCGTTCAGCGCCACCGTGCAGGCCTGCCGCGAGCTGTTCGGCAACCCCGGCGTCGTGCAGTCGGACGCCTGGCCCATGCAGCATCCCGTCTGGGCGTCGGTGATGTGGTCGGTCCTGATCATCGCGGTCTTCCGGACCCTGTCGGTGCGCAAGTACCGCTCGGCCGCCTCATGACGAGGAGCCCCCGGCGTCACCAGGACGCCGGGGGCTCTTCTACGACGGGGGCCGGGCACACCGGCCAGGGCTCCGCAGGACGGATCAGCCGGACGGATCAGCCGTCGTACGGCTCGGCCTTGAGGATCTTCACGGAGGCCGGCTTGCCGTTGGGCAGCTCGTACTGCGCGTCCTCGCCGACCTTGTGGCCGATGACGCCCGAGCCCAGCGGGGACTGCGGCGAGTAGGTCTCGATGTCCGAGCTCGCGTACTCGCGCGAAGCGAGCAGGAAGGTCAGCGTGTCGTCCTCGTCGCCGTCGAACGCGATCGTGACGACCATGCCGGGGGCCACCGCGCCGTTCGCGGCCGGGGCCTCGCCCACCTTGGCGCTTTCGAGCAGCTGGGTCAGCTGGCGCACGCGGAGCTCCTGCTTGCCCTGCTCCTCCTTCGCCGCGTGGTACCCGCCATTCTCACGGAGGTCACCCTCCTCACGGGCCGCGGCGATCTTGGCAGAGATCTCGGTGCGCGCAGGACCAGTAAGGTATTCAAGCTCCTCCTTGAGCTTGTTGTACGCCTCCTGGGTCAGCCAGGTGACGTTCTCGCTGGTCTGGGTCACGGGTGCTCCTCGTTGGTACTGGGAATACAAATCAACGCCCTACCCAGAAGGATGTTCCTTCACGGAAGGGCGAAACCACGAGCCTAACAATTCAGTGGGCAAAGGGGGAGGACATAAGCCGCCAGAATCCTGTCATCGCAGGTGGGAGCCCATGGATTCGCGCTGGCGTTCGCCGCCGGGTCACTCCGGGTGGCAGCCGAGCAGCTCGGCCGTCGTGCCCGCGGCCTTCGTCCGCAGCGTGACGACCCTGTCGATGCGCGTGCCGTCCCCGTCGAAGCGGAAGTCGGCGCGGCCGACCTCGTCGCCGTCCTCCGCCTGGGAGCGCACCGTGCAGTAGCCGGTGACACCGGCGTCCTTGCGGACCTCCAGGTGCACCTGCACCGAGTCATCGGCGAGCTCGAAGCCGATCAGCTCGCCACTGATCTTGTTCTGACCGACGTAGTGGTAGCCGAACCAGCCGATCACGGCGAGCAGGACGGCACCGAGCACCGCGCCGACGACCTTGAGCGTGCGGTCGGCCCGTTCGTCCGAGGAACGGCCGTAGCGGCCCTCGGGCCTTCGCGTCGTGGCCGTGCTCATGATCGTCCTCTCGGCAGGAGCCGGTCTTCCCGGGCCCCGGAATTATTCGGCTCCCGATTCGGTCACTATAGAAGCCTCCGATTGCGCCGATGCACACGGGCGCCGACTGACCCGAGGATTGAGTCTTGACTGACCAGCTGCGACTGATGGCCGTCCACGCCCACCCCGACGACGAGTCGAGCAAGGGCGCGGCCACCATGGCGAAGTACGTGTCCGAGGGGGTGGACGTGCTGGTGGTGACCTGCACGGGCGGGGAACGCGGCTCCATCCTCAACCCCAAGCTCCAGGGCGACCCGTACATCGAGGAGAACATCCACGAGGTGCGCAGGAAGGAGATGGACGAGGCCCGGGAGATCCTGGGCGTCAAGCAGGAGTGGCTCGGCTTCGTCGACTCCGGCCTGCCCGAGGGCGACCCGCTGCCGCCGCTGCCGGACGGTTGCTTCGCCCTGGAGGACGTCGACAAGGCGGCCGGTGAGCTGGTGCGGAAGATCCGCTCCTTCCGGCCGCAGGTGATCACCACCTACGACGAGAACGGCGGGTACCCGCACCCCGACCACATCATGACCCACAAGATCACGATGGTGGCCTTCGAGGGTGCGGCGGACACCGAGAAGTACCCGGAGGCCGAGTACGGCCCCGCGTACCAGCCGGTGAAGGTGTACTACAACCAGGGCTTCAACCGCCCCCGCACCGAGGCGCTGCACCACGCGCTGCTGGACCGCGGACTGGAATCGCCCTACGCGGACTGGCTCAAGCGCTGGTCGGAGTTCGAGCGCAAGGAGCGCACGCTCACCACGCACGTGCCCTGCGCGGACTTCTTCGAGATCCGTGACAAGGCGCTGATCGCCCACGCCACGCAGATCGACCCCGACGGGGGCTGGTTCCGGGTCCCGATGGAGATCCAGAAGGAGGTCTGGCCCACCGAGGAGTACGAGCTGGCGAAGTCCCTCGTCGATACTTCCCTCCCCGAGGACGACCTCTTCGCGGGCGTCCGGGACAATGCCTGACATGAGTGCAAGCGCAAGCCTGGCAATGACGCACCTCGTCACCCTCGCCGAACTCGACGAGGACAAGGTCACCCCCGGTGTCCTCGGCTTCATCGTCTTCGCGGTGATGGCCCTGGCGGTGTGGGCCCTGATGAAGTCCATGACCCGGCACATGGGCAAGGTCGACTTCAAGGAGTCCCCGGACCCGAAGGCCGAGGCCGCCGGCGGCGAGCCGGCGAAGCCCCGGCAGGGCTAGCGACGGCCGGGGGCGGCACCCCCGGCACCCCTGGCACCCCCGGTCACGAGCGGGCCGTCACCGCCACCCCCATGACCTCCCGGGCCTGGCGGTTCGGGACCATGCCCAGGCGCCAGGCCTGCCAGCCGGACTCCAGCTGGACGCCGCGTTCCAGGAGCAGCTGGTACGCGTCGACGTACTCGTCGAGCTTCGCGTCCCGCGCCGGGTGCCCGGCGCGGGACAGCTGGGCCAGCTCCTCCTGCGCCACCGCCGTGCCGACCTCCACCCCGCCCGGGGCCGCGTACGGCAGCAGCGTGCAGCGCAGGAAGCGGGCCCAGTCCTCGCCCCGTCGGTCGCCGTACGCGGCGAACAGGGCGGTGGCTTCGTCGCACAGCCCCAGTGCCTGCGGCGTACGGGCGTTGCCCGCGTCCACCACCGCCAGCTCCAGGCAGGTCCACGCCTCGCCGTGGCCGACGCCGATGCGCTGGAAGTCGGCGCGCGCGTCCACCAGGAGCTGCCGGGCGAAACCGGAATTGCGCAGCGAGCCGGTCTGCGCGGCGCGCTGGTCCCGGGTGACCCGCGCCGAGTGGTGCCGGGCGCAGGCCAGGCCGTACACGTCCCGCATCCGGGAGAACATGGTGCGCGAGCGTTCCAGCTCGCGCACCGACTGGTCGAGATCGCCCGTCTCCTCCAGCGCCTGGCCCACGTAGTAGACCGTCCACGCCTCGCCCCGGGCGTCCTCGTTGTCCCGGTGCCGGGCCGCCGCGCGCCGCAGCTCGTCGACCGCCTCGGAGGCCTCCCCGTCCACCAGCCGGGCCCGCGCCAGCTGGGTCAGCGCCCACGCCTCGCCGCGGGCGTCCTGGGTCCGGCCGTACAGCTCCAGGGCCGCACGCAGGTCCGACTCCGCGCGCGGTACGTCGCCCATGCGCAGGTGCAGCTGCCCGAGCTGGAAGTGGGCCCACGCCTGCCCGTGCAGCGACTCGCCCGCCCGGTGCAGCACCAGTGACTCGGTGAGCAGGTCCAGGGCCTCCGCCAGCCGGGCCCGGTCGCGCTGCACCGCCGCCAGCGCGTGCAGCGTCCACGCCCGGTCCGTGTCCAGCTCGGGCGAGGCCTGGAGGTCGAGCGCCTCCCGCAGCTTCGCCGCCGCGTCGGTCAGGTTGCCCTGGTGGTGCAGCGTGATGCCCAGCGAGCACAGGGCACGGGCCGCGCCCGCGTCGTGATGCGCCTCCCGGTACAGGTCGACCACGGAGGCCAGCGTGGTGCGCGCCTTGTCCAGCTCGCCGAGCTGCCGGGCCGCGATGCCGGTGCGCCACTGCACCGAGCGCACCAGCAGCCCCTGGTCCACGGACTGCGCCAGCTCGCTGATCTCACCCAGCCGGTAGAGGTCGCCGCGCAGCAGGCAGTAGTCGCACAGCGCGCCCAGCAGGTTCAGCACCGCCCCCTGGTCGACGCCCTCCGCGTGTCTGAGCGCCGCCGTGATGAAGCTCGACTCGTCGTCCAGCCAGCGCAGCGCCTCGTCCAGGGACGTGAAGCCGTACTGCCCGAACTGGTTGGAGCGGGTCGACATGTTGCCGTCGACCAGGCGCAGCACCGAGTCGGCCAGCTCGCCGTAGTTGGCGATCAGCCGCTCCTGCGCCGCCGTCCGCTCGCCGGGCTCCTCCTCGTCGGCGAGCCGGGCGCGGGCGAAGGCACGGACGACGTCGTGCAGTCGGTAGCGGCTGCCCCGGACGTGGTCGAGCAGGCCCGCCCGGGACAGCGCCGTCAGCTGCTTGGTCGCCTCGGTCTCGTCCGTGGCCAGCAGCGCGGCGGCGGCCGCGGCCCCCATCGAGGTGCGGCCCGCGAGCGCCAGCCGGCGCAGCAGCCGCCGGGCCTGCTCCGGCTGGTCGGTGTAGCGCAGCCACAGGGCGCGCTCGACCGGCTCCACCGGGCCGTACGCGCCCAGGTCGGCCGCCAGGGCGCGCGGCGAGCGCGGGCCGAGCGACGAACCGGCGACCCGCAGCGCCAGCGGCAGCCCGCCGCACAGCTCCCGGATCCGGTCGCCGGCGTCGGCGTCGTACGGCCCCGAGGCGTCCTCGGCGGCGGCGCCCAGCAGTGCCTCGGCGCCCGCCGCGTCCAGCGCCTCGACCGGCAGCGCGTACACGTGCGCGGGCAGGTCGGGCGGCAGTGCCAGCGGCTCCCGCGCGGTGACCAGCACCAGGCTGTCGGACCGCTCCGGCACCAGGGTGCGCACCTGCTCGGGGTCCGCGGCATCGTCCAGGACCACGGTGACCGGTACGCCCGTCAGATGCTGGTGGTACAGCTCGCTCAGCCGCTTGACCTGCTGGTCCGCGGAGGAGCGCTCGCGGAAGAGCAGCTGTTCGCGCGGCGCCCCGAGCCGGTTGAGCAGATGCAGCAGGGCGTCCCGGGTGGTGAGCGGCGCCTCGCCCCCCGACGCGGTGCCGTCGCCGCGCAGGTCGACCAGGCAGGCCCCGCGGAAGTAGTCGCGCAGGTCGTGGACGGCGCGCACCGCGAGCGTCGTACGGCCGCTGCCGGGCGCCCCGTGCAGAACCACCACCGTCGGCTTCGTCTCGGTGCTCGCGCGGGCCGCCTGCACCCACTGCCGCAGCTGGGCCATCTCCCGCCGACGGCCGGCGAACGCCTCGTCCGGCTCGGGAAGGTGACCGAACGACTGCTCCAGCACGCTGCGGCCCCGGGCCGCCGCGCTCTTGTCCGCGCCCCGCAGTTTCGGGCCGGTCTTGGCCGGAGCGGTGGACGCGGCGAGCATCCGCTGCTGGTCCAGGAAGGGCCGGATGCCGCGCACCTCCAGGGCGGTGAGCCACTGCAGCCGCAACTGCTCGGGCCCGCCGGGCTGGCTGACGGCCCCGGCACGGTGGTGGGCGGCCGGCAGGTGGGATCCGGCCACCTTCAGCACGGTCGCCGCGGCGCCGACGACGCCGACGGTCAGGCCCGCGCCCACCGCGGTGCCGGTGCCGGTGCCGAGCGCCACGTCGGCCACCACCGCGGCGACCGCCGCGACGGCGGCGACCAGCAGGGGAGTGCCGGCGCCCTCACGGGCGTACCGCTGCCGGAACGTGAGCTGCCCGGCCGCCGCCTCGTCGAGGGCCCGGGTGTAGGCGTCGTACTCCTCGGCGGACGTGCCCGCCATCGCGTCCAGTGCCGCGCGGGCCCGGGAGAGCAGTACGTTCCCGTCCGTGCGTCCGCCCGAGCGCCGTACCTCCTCCTCCACGGCCCGCCTCAGCAGCGCCTCGGCCTCTGCACGATGACTGTCCCGCATGTCGCGCCCCCTCCGGCGGCATCCGCGTCCTCCCGGGTGCCCCGGTGACCCAGGAGCCCCAGGGACCCTCCCGGCCCCATCCCCGGGTCCTTCCCCGGTTGTGCGTGGGTCAAGTGTGCTGCGCCGGGGAGAGCCTGGGGAGGGGGCGGTTCGGGTGCTTCGGCAGGGAGGACCGCCGCCCGGTGGCGGGCGGCGGCCCCTGGGTGGGTCAGCTGCCGGTGACGTTGTAGAGGAAGAGCCGCTCGCCGTATTCGTGGTGGAGCCAGATGCGGCGGTTGTCCTCCGCCGTGCGCAGGCGGAGGTTGTCGAAGTGGAAGTCCTGTCCGGTGTTCGAGCGGATGCTGACCTGCGCGCGTTCCAGGCACCAGTACTGGACGCTGCCCGAGCCGGCGAAGCGGATGTAGGCGGGCGCCAGGTCCAGGTCCTCGGTGTCGAGCTGGGGCTTGCGGGGATCGTTGTACTCGGCGTTGCGGACGGTGACGTCGGTGAAGCCCACCTCGCCACCGTCGTTCGCGGAGCTGCCCTCCTCGCCGAGAATGAAGCAGGTCTTGGCGCCGACGGCGAAGTCTTCGCCGCTGCCGGAGTCGAGGCAGAACTCGCGGCCGGCGATGCCGAGGTAGATCCAGCTGCTGGTTTCCGCCCCGCCCACGTCGGCGGTCTCGATGCGGGCGCGAATCTGGGTGATGTCACTCATGTGGACTGCTCTTCCTGTGCGGGGACGGGGTGCCGCCCCGGTCGTTGAGGACGGGGTGTGTCCTCGCGGACGCCCGGTTGTGGAGGGCGTTCCGTACGGACGGTATCGCCGCAATCGCTGGGAGCAACCAAATGGATGCGGGGCGTGATGATGTGCGGTGCCGGTGAGGTCGTACGACCGTCGTGCGCGTCCCGAGCCGTACGCGGGCGCGCGAGAGGCGTTCTCGCAGCGGGTCCCTGAACGCGCTGCGGTGCGCTTCCTCGTTCGGGTGAAGCGACCCCCGTGCACCGCATCGCACCTCGCCCGGGAGGGCAGCCGGGACAGAGGTGAACCCCGCTACGACGCGGGTGGTCCTGGTCCCGGACCGGGGTCTGGCCAGAACCGCACAAGGAGCAGCGATGGCGAACGATCGGACGGTCAACGCGTTTCTGAGTCTCCGGCTCCCCCCACCCCTGGTCGACGCCCTCGTCGCCCTTCAGGAAACGCAGCGGGACCGCGTCGATCCGCAGGACCGGGACCGGATGCACGTCACGCTGGGCTTCCTGCACGACGCCGACGCCGGACGGCTGGCCGATGCGGCCGCGCTGTTGAGCGACGGCGACTGGGCCGCCCCGCACGTTCGGCTGACCGGCGAGGTGCGTCACGGAAGCTGGCGGCTGCAGAAGGACCCCGCGTACCGCTACGACGCCCGCACCGTCCAGCGTCAGGAACAGGTGCGGCTGGGGATCGAGCACACGCCGGAGCTGGCCACGCTCTACACCGGCACCGTACGGCGCCTGGGCATCGAGGAGGGCGACTTCTGGCCGCATCTCACCCTCGGGCTCGCGAAGTACGACTTCCCGGCGGAGGAGGCCGAGGCCATGGACCTGCCCTCCGTGACGGGAGCGGCCCCCAGCGTCGAACTCCAGCAGGAGTTGTCCGTCACCGAGTTCAGGGTCCTCGTCGACAAGCCCTTGGTGTGAACGGCTGAGCGTACGCCCGCGCCGGCGGCGGCATGAACCGGCTCACGTGGTCGGAGCATGGGTGGTGGACTCGATCAGATGGTCCACGACGTCGGTGATCCTGTGTCGCTCCCGGTAGGCGCGCCGCTGCCGGTCGGCGCCGTTTCCACCCCTGGCCAGGCGGGTGCGCGCGTCTCTCAGGAGCATCGACTCCGCTCCGTCCAAGGTGGGCAGGATCGTTTCCCAGAGCCGGTCGAGATGGGATGCGGTGGTTTCCAGGCGGTTCGTGCGCAGGTCGAGACTGTGGCCGGCCAGGCCGTCACGGGCCGCACGCCAGCATGCCGCCCGCAGCACCTCCGGCTCGGGACGTTGTGCCCGCTGGTCACGGACCGGCCCGGACAGCCAGTGGACGGCCAGTCCCCTGACGGCCGCGGCGAGCAGAAGGGTGTCGTGGACGGTGTGGCAGGCGTCCGCGACACGGACCTCGAGGGTGGGTACGTGGTGGGAGGGACGGATGTCCCAGTACAGGCCACCGCGGTCCATCACCGATCCGGTGGCCGTCAGAGTGCCGACGAGGTCCTCGAAGTGGCTGGGCGACTCGAGGTACGGGGGTGGCCCGGCCACCGGCCAGCGCCACCGGGTCAGGGTGCGCCAGCTGGCGTATCCGGTGTCCTGGGCCTCCCAGTAGGGCGAGTTGGCGGTCAGTGCGATGAGCGCGGGCAGCCAGCAGCGCAGTTGGTTGCTCAGGTGCAGTGCGGTCGCCAGGTCGGGCACTCCGATGTGCACGTGGCAGGCACAGGCGGTCTGCTCGTGGTCCAGGGCGCGGAACGTGGCGGAGCTCCGGGCGTAGCGAGGGCCCGGGGTCAGCGGCGGAGGGGTGTGCTGGCCCAGGACGGGGGTGCCGCTGGAGACGGCGCGCAGGCCGAGCATTCTCGCCGCCTCCGCCACCGCGCGGCGCGCGGCGAACAACTGATCGCCGAGATCGGTCAGGCTGGTGTGCGGGTCGGTACGGATCTCGACCTGGTAGCGCGTGAGTTCGGTGGTGACCCGGTCGCCCAGTTCGGCGCCCGTCAGTGCGACGACCTTGTCGGCCTTCGCGCTCAGGTGCCGGGTGACCGGGTCGACCAGCAGATACTCCTCCTCGACCCCGACGGTCAGCGGTAGCGGTCCGTGCGCGGCCCGGCGGCGGGCGGTACCGGCGGTCGCCTGAGCGGTGCCCTGTGGCCACTTGTCGCTCTTCATGGTGACCAGCCTGACACTTAAAGTGAGCTGAGACTCCGTTGATCGCCCATCGACCCGTCTGGGGGCATGTGTGCGGGAGGAAACCCAGGTACTCATCGTCGGCGGCGGCCCCGCGGGATCGACCGCCGCCTCCTTCCTGGCCCGGCAAGGCATCGCGGTCACCCTGCTCGAGAAGGACCGATTCCCCCGCTACCACGTCGGCGAGTCCCTGCTGCCCTCCCTGCTGCCGCTGTTGGACGCCATGGGGGCGCGCGAGGCCGTCGAACGGCACGGCTTCGTCCGCAAGACGGGGGCCTTCTACGGCTGGGGCGGCCAGCAGTGGTCGCTGGGCTTCGACGAGCCCGGCCGGCCGGCCCCCTACAGCTTCCAGGTCATCCGTTCGCAGTTCGACGAGGTTCTGCTGCGTCACGCGCAGCGGCAGGGAGCCGATGTCCGCGACGCCACCTCCGTACGGCGCATCCACCTCGCGGACGGCACGGCGCGGGCGGCCTCCTGGACCACCGACGACGGACGCCGCGGCGAGATCGCCTTCCAGCACCTCATCGACGCCTCCGGCCGCGCCGGGCTACTGGCCACCCGCCACCTCGGCAGCCGCCGGTTCCACGACGTCTTCCGCAACGTCGCCGCGTGGGGCTACTGGCGAGACGCCCCGCCTCTGCCCCAGGCACCCCAGGGGGCGATCGGCGTCTTCTCCCTGCCGGACCACGGCTGGTTGTGGGCCATCCCGCTGCACGACGGCACCCTCAGCGTCGGCTTGGTCACCGACAAGCACTCCTTCAAGCAGGCACGACGGCACACCGGCTCGACCGAAGCGGCCTACCACCAGGCCCTCGCCCAGTGCCCCCTGCTCGCCGGTGTCCTGCGCGGGGCACGCCTGGTCTCGGACCTGAAGGTCGAGAGCGACTACTCCTATGTGGCCCAGCGCTTCAGCGGCCCTGGCTACTTCCTCGCCGGTGATGCCGCCTGCTTCCTGGACCCACTGCTGTCGACCGGGGTCCACCTGGCCATGTACAGCGCCACCCTCAGTGCCGCCTGCACCGCCGGACTGCTGCGCGCAGAGGTCGAGACCGATGCCGCCCACACCTTCTACGACACCGCCTACCGGCACGCCTACGAACGCCTCCTCATCCTGGTCAGCGCCTTCTACCGCATCCACGACGGCCGCGACTCGTACTTCCGCCGGGCACAGACCCTCAGCCACCGCGACCAGAACCGACTGCGGCTGCACGAGTCCTTCCTGAACATCATCACCGGCCTCGACGATCTGCATGACGCACAGCAGGACGCCGCCGCCCTGCTGCAGCGGCGACTCGCCCAGCCGCGCACCGGACGGCAGCACGGACTGGGAGGCCACGGCACCAGCGACATGCTGCCCCTGCCCACCACTGCCGACCATGCCGCGGGAGGCCTCTACCTGGCCCTCGACCCCCACCCCCGACTCCTGTCCGCGCGCTGACCGGGCCATGTGGGGACCGGCGTTGTCCGCTCAAGGTGTGGCGACCCATCCCGCCCGCTCGTGGACGCCACCCCTGATCATGCGACGACGCCGGGTATGAATCGCCTGGCTGATTCCGCCTTCCCCTCGCCGTCGAGGGCCGCGGAGGCCGTGACCGGGGTCACATGTCCCCGATGTCGACCGTGACGGAGAAGGGTGCGGTGGCCTTCACCGAGCCGGTGAACATCTCGCCGTCCCGGTAAGCCTTGGTGGCGGGGTCGAGGACGTAGGTGTAGGTGATGGGGACACCGGTGGCGGCCTGCTCGACCCGCCAGTAGAAGGGGATGCCGGCCTTGGCGTACTGGTCGACCTTCACGATCCGGTCGGTGGTCTCCGAGCCGGGCGACACCACCTCGACGACCAGGAGTACGTGCTCGGGGCGGGTGGGAGTGAGGTCGATGGTCTCCGCCCGGTAGACGATGACGTCAGGACGGCGGTTGGTGAGTGGAACGTCTTGCAGGCGGACGTCGAAGCCCGTGTCCGCGTTCCAGTCCGGGCCCGCGGCGGCGTCCAGGGCGTTGGCCAGGATGCGGGCCAGCCGGTTGTGGCGCTTGGAGGCGCTCGGGCTCACGACGACCATCCCGTCCACGACCTCGATGCCGGCGCACTGCTCCTCGGACCAGGAGTCGTACTCTTCCGCGCTGATCTGCAAATGCATCCACGCGGGCGCCACCATTTCGGCGGTCATGGCGTACCTCCTTCGAGAGGTCTCGGCAGGTCCGGCGCTGCTGCGCCAAGCCTACTGTTTCGAGGTGCCGGGCTGCCCGGCACGCAACGGAGGGAGCCCTTCGCCACGTGATGGCTCACCAGCGCGATCGGCCGAGCGAGGCGGGCCCGTGCGGGTTCGCCGGTCGTGGCCTGCGCTGTGAGAGGCTGGTCCGTATGAACCGGCTGGCTGGTGTGACCTCGCCTTATCTGCTTCAGCACGCTGACAATCCGGTCGACTGGTGGCCCTGGGAGCCGGAGGCTTTCGAGGAAGCCCGGCGGCGCGACGTCCCCGTGCTGCTGAGCGTCGGCTACTCCGCCTGCCACTGGTGCCACGTGATGGCGCACGAGTCCTTCGAGGACGAGGCCACCGCCGCGTACCTCAACTCGCACTTCGTGAGCGTCAAGGTCGACCGCGAGGAGCGGCCCGACGTGGACGCCGTCTACATGGAGGCCGTACAGGCGGCGACCGGGCAGGGCGGCTGGCCCATGACCGTGTTCCTCACGCCGGACGCCGAGCCCTTCTACTTCGGTACGTACTTCCCGCCCGAGCCCCGGCACGGCATGCCGTCCTTCCGGCAGGTGCTCCAGGGAGTCCAGCAGGCCTGGGCGGAGCGGCGGGACGAGGTCACCGAGGTCGCCGGGAAGATCGTGCGGGACCTCGCGGGGCGGGACATCTCCTACGGCGACGCGCAGGCGCCCGGCGAGGAGCAGCTCGGGCAGGCGCTGCTCGGGCTGACCCGGGAGTACGACGAGCAGCGCGGCGGCTTCGGCGGGGCGCCGAAGTTCCCGCCGTCCATGGCCGTCGAGTTCCTGCTGCGCCACCACGCCCGTACCGGCGCCGAGGGCGCGCTCCAGATGGCGCGGGACACCTGCGAGCGGATGGCCCGCGGCGGCATCTACGACCAGCTGGGCGGCGGTTTCGCCCGCTACTCCGTGGACCGCGAGTGGGTGGTGCCGCACTTCGAGAAGATGCTCTACGACAACGCGCTGCTGTGCCGCGTGTACGCCCACCTCTGGCGCGCCACCGGTTCCGACCTCGCCCGCCGGGTCGCCCTGGAGACCGCGGACTTCATGGTGCGGGAACTGCGCACCGCGGAGGGCGGGTTCGCCTCGGCGCTGGACGCCGACAGCGACGACGGAACGGGCCGGCACGTCGAGGGCGCGTACTACGTGTGGACGCCCGCGCAGCTCACCGAGGTGCTCGGTGCCGAGGACGCCGGACTCGCCGCCCAGTACTTCGGCGTGACCGAGGAGGGCACCTTCGAGCACGGTGCGTCCGTGCTGCAACTGCCGCAGCAGGAGAGCGTGTTCGACGCCGCGCGGATCGCCTCGGTGCGGGAGCGGCTGCTGGCCGCGCGGGACGGCCGGGCCGCCCCCGGCCGGGACGACAAGGTGGTCGCCGCCTGGAACGGCCTCGCGATCGCCGCGCTCGCCGAGACCGGCGCCTACTTCGAGCGCCCCGACCTGGTGGAGGCCGCCGTGGCCGCCGCCGACCTGCTGGTCCGGCTGCACCTCGACGAGCAGGTCAGGCTCGCGCGCACCAGCAAGGACGGCCGGGCCGGTGCCAACGCCGGGGTGCTGGAGGACTACGCCGACGTGGCAGAGGGCTTCCTCGCGCTGGCCTCGGTCACCGGGGAGGGCGTCTGGCTGGACTTCGCCGGGTTCCTGCTCGACCACGTCCTCACCCGCTTCACGGACGCCTCCGGCTCGCTGTACGACACGGCGTCCGACGCGGAGCACCTGATCCGCCGCCCGCAGGACCCCACCGACAACGCGACGCCGTCGGGCTGGAGCGCCGCGGCGAACGCCCTGCTCTCCTATGCCGCCCACACCGGTTCCGAGCCGCACCGCACCGCCGCCGAGCACGCCCTCGGCGTGGTGAAGGCGCTCGGCCCGCGGGTCCCGCGCTTCGTCGGCTGGGGGCTGGCCGCCGCCGAGGCCCTGCTGGACGGGCCGCGCGAGGTCGCCGTCGTCGGACCGGACGCCGCCGACGCCGCCGCGCGCGGACTGCACCGGACGGCGCTGCTGGGGACGGCGCCGGGCGCGGTCGTCGCCTTCGGCGCGGAGGGGAGCGACGAGTTCCCGCTGCTCGCCGACCGGCCACTGGTGGGCGGCGCGGCGGCCGCGTACGTCTGCCGGAACTTCACCTGTGACGCGCCGACGACCGATCCGGAGCGGCTGCGGGCCGCGCTGAACGGCTGAGGGGGCCGGGCGCCGGGCTCCTATGAGCCGTCCAGTGGCCGGGCGCCGGGCTCCTGGGCACTGTCCCGTCCGGACTCCGTGAGGGCCCGTGCCACGATCGCCTCCAGCTGGTCGTGGTGGGCGCCCTTCCAGTACGCGCGGCCGCAGTCGCCGCACCGGGCGAACACGTCGTACGACCGCTGCGTGCCGCCCTTGAGCTGGTCGGCCACCTCGTCCTTGGTGGCGGGCGCCAGGGGGCCGTTGCACGCGGTGCACCGGGTCCACGGGCGCAGCTCGGGCCGGAACCGGGTCAGGACCTCCCGGAGCTGTTCCTCGGGGCGGGTGCTGTAGACGTAGGCGCCGGCCCACAGCTCGCGGCGGCGCAGCAGGCCCCGGTCGCGGCTGAGCATGACCCGCCGCTCGGCCGCCGAGAGGGAGGCGAGGGCCGGGTCGCCGGGGTCCGCCGACTGGTACGCCGTGTCCACGCCGAGCAGCCGCAGCCGGCGGGCCAGCGTGCCGAGGTGGACGTCGAGCAGGAAGCGCAGGGGAGCGCCCGGTACCTCCTGGGGGTGCGCGACGGCCCGGACGCGCACCGACTCGCCGCCCGCCGGGACGTGTCCGGGCGGGACCTCGCGGCCGTCGACGAGGAGGGCGCCGACCTCGGTCAGCGGGACGCCGAGGGACTCGACGACGTGCCCGAGGGTGGAGACCCCGTCCGCGGTGGCGCGGGTGACCCCGGTGGGGCGGGCGCGCGGTACGAACAGGTGCAGTTCGGGAGGGAACTCGACGTGGATCTCGGGACCGTTCACCCGGTGACCTTCCTCGTGCCGCCGGCCGCCTAGTAGGCGACCAGCGAGATCCCCACGTAGTGGGCGATGAACGCGGCCAGGGTGAAGGAGTGGAAGACCTCGTGGAAGCCGAACCAGCGGGGGGACGGGTTGGGGCGCTTGAGGCCGTAGATCACGCCGCCGGCGCTGTAGAGCAGGCCGCCCGCGATCACCAGGACGAGGACGGCGATGCCGCCGGCCCGCATGAACTCCGGCAGGTAGAAGACGGCCGCCCAGCCCATGGCGAGGTAGCAGGGGGTGTAGAGCCAGCGCGGGGCGCCGACCCAGAAGACGCGGAAGACGATGCCCGCGGCCGCGGCGGCCCAGATACCCCAGAGCAGCCACTCGCCCTTGGCGCCGGGCAGCAGCAGCATCGTGAGCGGGGTGTAGGTGCCCGCGATGATCAGGAAGATGTTGGCGTGGTCCAGGCGGCGCAGCACGCCGTCCATGCGCGGGCTCCAGTTGCCCCGGTGGTAGAGCGCGCTGACGCCGAAGAGCAGACAGGCTGTCAGGACGTAGATCCCGCAGGCGACGCGGGCCTGGGTCGACTCGGCGAGGGCCGTG
Organism: Streptomyces sp. NPDC058985; assembly: GCF_042740985.1. Classification (NCBI taxonomy): domain Bacteria; kingdom Bacillati; phylum Actinomycetota; class Actinomycetes; order Kitasatosporales; family Streptomycetaceae; genus Streptomyces; species Streptomyces sp. NPDC058985. Next base: position 100,387 of record NZ_JBHYJX010000007.1, read on the forward strand.
AGCACGAGGCCCGCGACCAGCACGGCCGGGAACATGGCCAGGTGCAGCCAGCCGCGCAGCTTCGGCTTGACCGGATGCGGCAGGGAGATCGCCACAGGGCCACGGCCGTCGGCCGGCGTGTCCCTGGGCTCGTCGGGGACGGACGCAGTCATGAGCGCATCGTACCTACGGTTCCGTAAGTTACGCATCAGTACGGGCGTATGACGAACGGCGAGTGGCCATCGTCTCACGGGCCCTTCTGCCCCGCACCCCCGCCGCGTGCACGTGGCGATCCTCACTCCGCTCAAGTGTGACGCCCTCTGGACAGATGGGCGCTCGCGTCGGATGATCAAATGAGTGCGGTCGACACCGGATGAGCGCCCACGAGGTCAACGTCACGCGTCCGGGTCGCAGCCCCCAAGGGGCCTCCAACCAAAAACCCCTCATCTAGGAGCAATCGTGGCGCGCGACATCGCTGCTCCCCCCGTCCCCACCCATCACCAGGAGCTGATCTCGTGGGTGAACGAGATCGCCGAACTGACCCAGCCGGACGACGTGGTCTGGTGTGACGGATCCGAGGCCGAGTACGAGCGCCTGTGCGAGGAGCTCGTGGCGAAGGGCACCTTCCGCAAACTCGACCCCATCAAGCGGCCCAACTCCTACTACGCCGCCTCCGACCCCACCGACGTCGCGCGCGTCGAGGACCGGACCTTCATCTGCTCCGCCAAGGAGGAGGACGCCGGCCCGACCAACCACTGGAAGGACCCCGCCGAGATGCGGGAGATCTTCGCCGGTGACAAGGGCGAGGGCGGCCTGTTCCGCGGCTCGATGCGCGGCCGCACCATGTACGTCGTGCCCTTCTGCATGGGCCCCCTCGGCTCCCCGCTCTCCGCGCTCGGCGTGGAGATCACCGACTCCGCGTACGTCGCCGCCTCCATGCGCACCATGACCCGCATGGGACAGCCGGTCCTGGACGAACTGGGCGCGGAGGGCTTCTTCGTCAAGGCCGTGCACACCCTGGGCGCCCCCCTGGCCGAGGGCGAGAAGGACGTGCCCTGGCCCTGCAACAGCACCAAGTACATCTCGCACTTCCCCGAGGACCGCGAGATCTGGTCCTACGGATCCGGCTACGGCGGCAACGCCCTGCTCGGCAAGAAGTGCTACGCCCTGCGCATCGCCTCCGTCATGGCCCGCGACGAGGGCTGGCTCGCCGAGCACATGCTGGTGCTGAAGCTGACCCCGCCCACCGGCGCGCCCAAGTACGTCGCCGCCGCCTTCCCGTCGGCCTGCGGCAAGACCAACCTCGCCATGCTGGAGCCCACGATCTCCGGCTGGACGGTCGAGACCATCGGCGACGACATCGCCTGGATGCGCTTCGGCGAGGACGGCCGCCTGTACGCCATCAACCCCGAGGCCGGCTTCTTCGGCGTCGCGCCCGGCACCGGTGAGCACACCAACGCCAACGCGATGAAGACCCTGTGGGGCAACTCCGTCTTCACCAACGTCGCCCTCACCGACGACGGCGACGTGTGGTGGGAGGGCATGACGGAGGAGACGCCCGCCCACCTCACGGACTGGAAGGGCAATGACTGGACGCCCGAGTCCGGCACCCCCGCCGCCCACCCCAACGCCCGCTTCACCACGCCCGCCGCGCAGTGCCCGATCATCGCGCCGGAGTGGGAGGACCCCAAGGGCGTGCCGATCTCGGCCATCCTCTTCGGCGGGCGCCGCGCCACCGCCGTACCGCTGGTCACCGAGTCCTTCGACTGGAACCACGGCGTCTTCCTCGGCGCCAACGTGGCCTCCGAGAAGACCGCCGCCGCCGAGGGCAAGGTCGGCGAGCTGCGCCGCGACCCCTTCGCCATGCTGCCGTTCTGCGGCTACAACATGGGCGACTACATGGGGCACTGGATCGACGTGGCCAAGGACAAGGACCAGGCCAAGCTGCCGAAGATCTACTACGTCAACTGGTTCCGCAAGGACGACGAGGGCCGGTTCGTCTGGCCCGGCTTCGGTGAGAACGGCCGCGTCCTGAAGTGGATCGTGGAGCGTCTGGAGGGCCGCGCGGAGGGCGTCGAGACGCCGATCGGCGTGCTGCCGGCCAAGGGCTCCCTCGACACCGAGGGCCTCGACCTCCCCGACGCCGACCTGGAGTTCCTGCTCAGCGTCGACAAGGAGGTCTGGCGCGAGGAGGCGGCGCTCGTGCCCGACCACCTCAACACCTTCGGCGACCACACGCCCACCGAGCTGTGGGACCAGTACCGGGCCCTGGTGCAGCGCCTGGGCTGAGCTTCCGCCTCCCTGCTTCGCGGCCGGTTCGACTAGCCCTGACCAGTGAAGTCGTCACGAAAGCCGGCCGCGATGGGGTCCCGCCCGCTCCTGTAGCTCGATGTCCCGGAGCCGGGCGGACACCCCGCACGGGCCGGGTCCCCGCACAACGGCGTGCGACGGACCCGGCCCTTTGGCGCCCCCGGGCCATACCGGTATGCAACGGGAACCGGCCACTCCGTCCCGGGTCCGGCTGAGGGCGCCCGGTCCGCGCGTCGCTGCGGTGCACGCGGACCGGGGCCGTCCGTGGGGAGCCGGGAGGCTCAGTGGGCGGCGAGCTCGCGCGGTTCGAGGGCCGCCGTGTGCGCGTCCATCCGCTCGGCGCTGAGGATCGCGGCCGCCGTGTCGGCGCGGGAGGCGGCCACCACCAGGGCGCGGCCCGCCAGGGTGTGGGCGCGGCGGTGCAGGGCCGCCGGGTGCGGCTCGGGGTGGGCGGCGGTCACCGGCACCCGGACCGGCGTCCGGCCTCCGCGCAGCCGGGTGACCTGTGCGGCGAGCCGCTCGGCCGCGGCGTCCAGGCCGGCGGCGGGGGCCAGCGCGCGCAGCTCGTCCGTGACGGCGAGCAGGGCGGCGAGGTGGCCGGCGAGCTGGATGTCCAGCTCCTCCTCCCGGGACCGGTGGGGGAAGTCGGAGGGGGTGCCGGCCGTCGTGCTGTGGACCGACTTGCTGCGGATCGCTTCGTACATGGGACGGCCTCCTGATTGCTTCAGGAAGCCATCCTACATTAGATCCATTCTAAAGTTGAGAGTGTTCGGCTTCTGGCCGGGCTCAGGGCTGGCCGTAGCCCTCCAGGAAGTTCCCGATCCGGTCGACCGCCTCGCGCAGGTCGTTGGCCGTGGGCAGGGTCACCACCCGGAAGTGGTCGGGCTCGGGCCAGTTGAAGCCGGTGCCCTGGACGACCATGATCTTCTCCTGCCGCAGCAGGTCCAGGACCATCCGCCGGTCGTCCTTGATCTTGAAGACCTTGGGGTCGAGCCGCGGGAAGAGATACAGCGCTCCCTTCGGCTTCACGCAGGTCACGCCGGGAATGCTGGTCAGCGCCGCGTGCGCGGCGTCCCGCTGCTCCCGCAGCCGCCCGCCCGGCAGCACCAGCTCGTTGATGGTCTGCCGCCCGCTGAGCGCCGCGACCACGCCGTGCTGCCCCGGCATGTTGGCGCACAGCCGCATGTTCGCCAGCACCGTCAGGCCCTCGATGTAGGACTCGGCGTGCGCGCGCGGACCGGAGATCGACATCCAGCCGACCCGGTAGCCGGCCACCCGGTACGACTTCGACATGCCGTTGAAGGTGAGGGTCAGCAGGTCGGGGGCGATCGCGGCGGTCGGGGTGTGCGTGACCTCGTCGTACAGGATCTTGTCGTAGATCTCGTCGGAGCAGATCAGCAGGTTGTGGCGGCGCGCGATGTCGGTCAGGCCGCGCAGCATCGCCTCGTCGTAGACCGCGCCCGTGGGGTTGTTCGGGTTGATGATCACGAGCGCCTTGGTGCGGTCGGTGATCTTCCGTTCGACGTCGGCGAGGTCCGGCATCCAGTCGGACTGCTCGTCGCAGCGGTAGTGGACCGCCGTGCCGCCGGAGAGCGAGACGGCGGCCGTCCACAGGGGGTAGTCGGGCGCCGGGACGAGGACCTCGTCGCCGTCGTCGAGCAGCCCCTGCATCGCCATCACGATCAGCTCGGAGACGCCGTTGCCGATGAAGACGTGCTCGACGTCCGTCTCGATGCCGAGGGTCTGGTTGTGCATGACGACCGCGCGGCGGGCGGCCAGCAGACCCTTCGCGTCGCCGTAGCCGTGCGCCGTCGAGACGTTGCGGAGGATGTCCTCCAGGATCTCGGGCGGGCACTCGAAACCGAAGGCCGCCGGGTTGCCCGTGTTCAGCTTCAGGATGCGGTGCCCGGCCGCTTCCAGCCGCATCGCTTCCTCGAGCACCGGGCCCCGGATCTCGTAACAGACGTTGGCGAGCTTGGTCGACTGGATCACCTGCATGTCCGTGAGCTTACGACCCGGTTACGTTCCATGGGTCGTGTTATCCGCCACTTGAGACATGCGGTATAGGCGGTTTTGGTCACTCACCGGGAACTCCGCCGCACCGAGCGCCCCGCCAGTACGTCCGTACGCCTCCCCTCCGCCATCACGAACCGCCCGTCGACCAGCACGTACGGGATGCCGGTCGGCAGCACGCGCGGGTTCTCGTAGGTGCTGCCCGCCGCGACCGTCGCCGGGTCGAAGAGCACCAGGTCCGCGCGGTACCCCTCGCGGACCAGACCCCGGTCCGGCAGCCGCAGCCGGGCGGCCGGGCGCGAGGTCAGGTGGGCGACGCACTCTTCCAGGGAGAGCACGCCCAGCTCGCGCACGTAGTGGCCGAGGTAGTGCGGGAAGGTGCCGTAGGCGCGCGGGTGGGGCTTGGTGCCCTGGAGGATGCCGTCCGAGCCGCCGGTGTGGACGCGGTGCCGCATGATCGCGCGCACGTTCTCCTCGTGGCCGACGTGCTGGAGGATGGTCGGGGCCAGCCGGTCGGCCAGGAGCAGCTCGCGGGCCACCGTCCAGGGCGTGACGCCGCGCCGGGCGGCCGACTCCATGACCGTGCGGCCGACGTACTCCCCGAGCGCCGGGTCGCCGGTGCCGGAAATCTCGATCGTGTCCCACTCCATGGGCACGCCGTGGCAGCCGTCGGAGCCGATCTCCTCGATGTGGTGCCGGATGCGTTCGGCGGTGTCGTCGTCCGACAGCCGCTTCATGATCTGCTCCGGGCCGCCCTCGCTCGCCCAGCTCGGCAGCATCGCCACGAGGGTGGTGCAGCCGGGGGTGTAGGGGTACGTGTCGAGCGTGATGTCGGCCCCGGCGGCCAGCGCGCCGTCGAGCAGCGTCAGCAGCTCGGGGGCCTTGCCCTTGTTGACGCCGAAGTTCATGGTGGCGTGCGCCAGGTGCAGCGGGCAGTCCGCCTCCCGGGTCAGCTCCACCATCTCCTCGTACGCCTGCAGCGCCCCGGCGCCGTACGAGCGGTGGTGCGGGCAGTAGTAGCCGCCGTACTCGGCGACCACCCGGCACAGCTCGGTCAGCTCCGCGTCCTTCGCGTACATGCCCGGCGTGTACGTCAGCCCGGACGACATGCCGACCGCGCCCTGCGCCATGCCTTCGGCGACCAGCCGCCGCATGTGCTCCAGCTCGGCGTCGGTCGCGTCCCGGTCGTCCCAGCCGACGGCGAGGGCGCGGACCGTGCCCTGCGGGATCAGGTACGCGGCGTTCACGGCGATGCCCCGGTCGAGGCGGTCCAGGTACTCGCCGACCGACCGCCAGCCGAAGTCGATGTCGTCGCCGGGGCCGTTCCACCCGGCGATCGCGCGGCGCACCTCGCCGAGGGTGCGGTCGTCGACCGGCGCGTAGGAGAGCCCGTCCTGGCCGATGACCTCCAGGGTGACGCCCTGCGCGGCCTTGGCGCTGTGGTCGGGGTCCCGCAGCAGCGCCAGGTCGCTGTGGGCGTGCATGTCGATGAAGCCGGGGGAGAGGACCAGGCCCTCGGCGTCCAGTTCGCGGCGCGCCTCGGGGCGCTGGCAGCCGGCGGCCGCCGCCTCCTTGACGATCGAGACGATACGGCCGCCGTCGACCACGACGTCGGCGCGGTAGGAGGCGGCGCCGGAGCCGTCCACGACCTCCGCGTCCCGGATGACCAGCTCTTCCATGTCCCGGTCCCTTCCTGAAAGAACGTGTTCCTAGAAGAACGTGCGGATGTACTCGACGACCGTCCCGTCCGCCTCGGCGACCGGGATGAGCTGCCACTTGTCGAAGGACGTGCAGGGGTGGGACAGACCCAGGCCCAGCCAGTCCCCGACCGCCAGCTCCGCCTCCGGGGCGGTGCGCAGCCAGGCGTGCTGGTCGGACAGGCCGGTGACCGTGATGCCGGTGGCCGGACGCTCGGGCCCCCCGTCCGCGGGGCGTACCACCTGGGCGAAGGGCAGGTCGAGGTCGTACGCCGCGTCCCGCTTGCCCGCGTTGGCGAAGGCCTGCTCGGGGGAGGGCCGGGAGACCACCTGCGTCCACAGCCGGAACGCGGGCTCCAGGGCACCCTCGGCGGGGACGCGGTTGAAGGGGGTCACCTCCCGGTAGTGCCCGTCGTCGTGGGAGACGTAGGCGCCCGAGCGCAGCAGCTTCAGCACGGGCAGGGACAGGCCGGGGACCTCGGCGAAGACGTCGGCCACCGCGTCGAACCAGGCGCTGCCGCCCGCGCTCAGCACGATCTCGTCCAGGCCGCCCGCGCCGAACCGTCCGGCCTGGTCGAAGTCCGCCGCCAGCGCGACCAGCCGCCGCAGCCAGGCGTGCACGCGCTCCGGGTCCGCGTCGGGCACCTCGCCCTCGTACCCGGCGACCCCGGCCAGCCGCAGGGTCCGGGTGCCGGCCACCGCGTCGGCGACGGCCGCGCAGTCCGCCTCGGTGCGTGCCCCGGTCCGGGCGCCTTCCCCGGCGGCCAGTTCGACCACGACGTCGACCGGTCGGGTGGCCCCCGCGTCGGTGAGCGCCGCGTCCATCAGCTCGACGCCGCGCACGGAGTCGACGTAGCAGACGAAGCGGAAGTCCGGGTCGGCGTCCAGCTCGGCGGCGATCCAGCGCAGGGCGGCGGCGTCGACCAGTTCGTTCGCGAGGAAGATCCGCCCGACGCCGAAGGCGCGCGCCACCCGCACCTGGTGCGGCACGGCCAGGGAGATGCCCCAGGCGCCGTGCTCGATCTGGCGGTGGAAGAGCTGCGGGGCCATGGAGGTCTTGCCGTGCGGCGCGAAGGCGAGGCCGTGCCGGGCCGCGTACGTCTCCATCAGCGCCAGGTTGTGCTCCAGGCGCTCGGCGGACAGGGCCAGCACGGGGGTGGCGAAGCCGTCGGTGAAGAGGTTGCGGCGTTGGCCGGCCAGCTCGGCGACGGTCAGGCCGTCGGCGTCCGGCGGGAGGCCCTTGAAGCGGTGGTCGACGTGCTCCTCGGCCAGACGGGCGAGGGCACCGGTGCCGGTGTCGAGGGCCATGGAGCCTCCATGAGGTGCAGTGTTGCATTGTGTGCAACGGTCATTGCGTATGTCGCTTACTGGTGTCTAACATCTCGGCCAACGCGGGGTCAACGGATCCCCCGGGAACCGGGGGACCCGCGGGAGCCGCAGACCCGCAGGCCCCCGCAGGCCCGCCGACCCTGCAGGCCCGCCGACCCCGAAGACCCGCAGAGCCCGAAGACCCGCAGAGCCGCAAGGGAGCCCTCACCATCGTGACCGCCACCGGACCCACCAGCACCGCCCCCGACGTCGTGGACGTCGTCGCGCTCGGCGAGTCCATGGTCACCTTCCTGCCCTCGCGGCCCGGGCGCCTCGCCGACGTCCCCTCCTTCGACCGGGCCATCGGCGGCGCCGAGTCCAACGTGGCCTGCGTGCTCGCCGCCGCCGGGCACACCACGCGCTGGGCCGGCCGGGTCGGCGCCGACGGCTTCGGCGACCACCTCGTCGAGGCCATCGGCGCCTACGGTGTCGACGTCTCCCTCGTCCGCCGGGACCCCGACCGCCCGACCGGCATCTACTTCCGCACCGCCGGCGACCGCGCCACCGACGCCCACGAGGTCGCGTACTACCGGGCGGGCTCCGCGGCCTCCGCGATGTCCGTCCACACCATGGACCTCGACGCCCTCCGCTCCGGCCGCGTCCTGCACGTGTCCGGCATCACGCCCGCGCTCTCCGCCGACTGCCTCGGCCTGATGCGCGAACTCACCGCCCGGCACCCCGGCCGCGCCCGGGGCCCCCTCGTCTCGTTCGACGTCAACCACCGCCCGGGCCTGTGGCGCGAGTCCGGGGAGGCCGCCGAAGTACTGCTCGAACTGGCCCGCGGCGCCGACATCGTCTTCGTCGGCGAGGACGAGGCCTGGGGCCTGGGCGGTCCCGAGGCCGTGCGCGCCGCGCTGCCCGAGCCCGGCCTCCTCGTCGTCAAACAGGGCGCGACCGGCGCCACCGCCTTCCACGGGACGGAGGTCACCTCCGTCCCCGCCCTCACCGTCGACGTCGTGGCCGCGGTCGGCGCGGGCGACGCCTTCGCCGCCGGGTTCCTCTCCGCCACCCTGCGCGGACTGCCCGTGCGCGAGCGGCTGCGCCACGGCCACCTCATGGCCGCCGCCGCCCTCACCGTCCCCGGCGACCTCGCCACGCCCCCCGCCCGCGACCACGCCGACCGCCTCGCGGCCCTCGACGACGCGGCGTGGGGGAGACTGCGACTCGGCCCCGGCTGGACCCAGGCCGGCGACAGGGCCGACGAGGAGGCACGCACACCATGAGTCAGACCGTCGACCGCGCGCTCAGCATCCTGCCGCTGCTCGCCGAGGGCCCCGCGGACCTCGGCCGGGTCGCCGACCGCCTCGGCGTGCACAAGTCCACCGCGCTGCGCCTCCTGCGCACCCTGCACGACCACGGCTTCGTCTACCGCCAGTCCGACCAGCGCTACCGCCTCGGCGCCCGGCTCATCTCCCTCGCCCAGGAGGCGATGGAGAACCTCGACGTCCGGGAGATCGCCCACCCCCACCTCGTACGCCTCAACGAGCAGGTCGGACACACCGTCCACCTCGCCGTCCACGAGGAGGGCGAGGTCCTCTACATCGACAAGGTGGAGAGCCGCTACCCGGTCCGCATGTACTCCCGGATCGGCAAGCCCGTCGCCATCACCGTCGCCGCCGTGGCCAAACTGCTGCTCGCCGACCTCCCCGAGAACGAGCGCCGAGCCGTGGTCGAGCAGCTCGACTACCCCATGTACACGGCCCGTTCCACACCGAACGCCGACGGCTTCCTCAAGGAGCTGGCCAAGGTGCGCGAACAGGGCTGGGCCACCGACCTCGGTGGCCACGAGGAGTCCATCAACTGCGTCGCCGCCCCCATCCGGGGCGCCGACGGCAGGGTGGTCGCCGCGATGTCGGTCTCCGCGCCGAACGTCGTCGTCACCGCCGACGAACTCCTCACCCTGCTCCCGCTGGTGCGCCGTACGGCGGACGCCATCAGCGGCGAGTACTCCGGCAGGACCCCAGTCAAGGAAGTCACCACATGACCGACAAGATCGCCCTCACCCCGGCCACCCACACCACCCCGCCGGCGAAGTTCTCCCACGGCGTCCGCAAGGGCAACATCCTCCAGGTCGCCGGCCAGGTCGGGTTCCTCCCCCACGAGGAGGGCAAGGCCCCCACCCCGGCCGGCCCGACCCTGCGCGAGCAGACCCTCCAGACCCTCGCCAACGTCAAGGCGATCCTGGAGGAGGGCGGCTCCTCCTGGGACGACGTGATGATGATCCGCGTCTACCTCACGGACGTGGACCACTTCGCGGAGATGAACGAGATCTACAACGCGTACTTCGCGGAGCAGGGCCTCACCCAGCCGCCCGCCGCGCGCACGACCGTCTACGTCGGCCTCCCCGCGGGCCTGCTCATCGAGATCGACGCGCTCGCCGTCCTGGGCTGACCCTCCCCCTGGGCCCCCCGCGTTCCCGAACCGCCTGTCGCACGGCACGGCGCTCCCCTTCCCCAGGGGGCGCCGTGCCGCGCCCCGCCCTGCCCGAAAGCACCATGTGTTTAGCCAGAGGACCCCCGAATGCCCCCTGTGTCCCTCCAGCTCGCCGCCGCCGAGACCCCACCGCACACCGGCGGTCTGCTCACCCTGATCGACGGCACGGCGGGCCTGCTGACCGTCGCCGCGATCGGCATCGTGCTGCTGCTCTTCCTGATCATCAAGGTGCGGCTCCAGCCCTTCGTCGCGCTGCTCGCCGTCTCCATAGCCGTCGGCCTGCTCGCCGGCCTCTCGGTCACCGAACTCTTCGGCACCGTCCAGAAATCCGACGCGGTCTCCACCATCGAGTCCGGCATGGGCGGCATCCTCGGGCATGTCGCCATCATCATCGGCCTGGGCACCATGCTCGGCGCGATCCTCGAAGTCAGCGGCGGCGCGCAGGTGCTGGCCTCCCGCCTGCTGGGCCTCTTCGGCGAGAAGCGCGCCCCCCTCGCGATGGGCCTCACCGGTCTCATCTTCGGCATCCCGGTCTTCTTCGACGTCGGCATCTTCGTCCTCGCGCCGATCGTCTACGCCGCCGCCAAGCGCTCCGGCAAGTCGGTGCTGATCTACTGCCTGCCGCTGCTGGCCGGCCTGTCGATGACCCACGCCTTCCTGCCGCCGCACCCCGGTCCTGTCGCCGCCGCCGGGCTGCTGAAGGTGGACCTCGGCTGGGTGATCCTCATGGGCATCGTGTGCGGCATCCCCGCCGTGCTCGCCGCCTGGGTGTTCTCCGCCTGGATCGGCCGCCGCATCTTCGTGCCCGTCCCGCAGGACATGGTCGAGGCCGCCGACGAGGCCAAGCAGGCCGTCATCGAGGAGCAGCGGGCGTCCGGCGTCGAGCCGCACGAGAGCCCGGTCGCGCTCGGCACGGTCCTCGGCATCATCGGCACCCCGCTGGTGCTGATCCTCGCCGCGACCTTCTCCTCCATCGCCCTGGACCCGTCCACGCTCCGCTCGGTCATCGAGTTCTTCGGCAACCCGTTCGTGGCGCTGACCATCGCGCTCCTCCTCGCCTACTACCTGCTCGGCATCCGGCGCGGCTGGTCCCGCAAGTCCCTGGAGACCGTCTCGACGGCCTCGCTGAAGCCGGTCGGCAACATCCTGCTGGTCGTCGGCGCGGGCGGGGTCTTCGGCGCCGTCCTCAAGGCCAGCGGCGTCGCCCAGGCCCTCTCCGACACCTTCAACGACGTCGGCCTCCCGGTGATCGTCCTGTCGTACCTGATCTCCCTGGTGCTGCGGGTCGCGCAGGGCTCGGCGACCGTGGCCATCGTCACGACGGCGGGCATCGTGGCGCCGCTGCTGGCGGAGGGCGACCACTCGCAGGCGTTCGTCGCGCTGGTCATCATGGCCATCTCGGCGGGCTCGATCTTCGCCTCGCACGTCAACGACGGCGGCTTCTGGATGGTCGCCAAGTACTTCGGCATCAGCGAACGGGACACCCTGAAGACGTGGACCGTCCTGGAGAGCGTGCTGTCGCTGGCGGGCTTCGTGGTCGCGGCGGTACTGAGCCTGTTCGTGTAGGCGCGTGTGTAGGCGTCTGATAACGAAGTCGGGGCCGACTGTGTCCGGCACAGGTTTGTCGACCATACTGCCCGCTGTGGAGCAGCGCAGAGGATCGAGCAGCCAGCCCCTGGAAGGCGCCGGATTCGACCCGGCATTCATCCCCGGGCTCACCGCGCCCGTGTCCGGTGAGCCGGAGGACGTGAGACGCGACAAGGCGGACGCGGACGCGAAGGCGGACGCGGAGACCGGGGTGGAGGCGGACGGCGTCGCGGACGCCGTACCGCCCGCCCGGGAATCCGCCGAGGACTCCGCGGAGTCCGACGAGGAGGAGGCGGCGGCCCCCGTGGACGGCCCCGTCTTCGAGGCCGCCGACCGCCGCGCCCGGATCGTCGCGGACCACAGGGGCGTACGTCTCTCCCTCGACGACCAGGGTTGCGAGTTCCGCTGGGACGAGGTCGGCGCCGTGGAGACCGAGACGGGCCGCTTCGGCAAGCGGTTCACCGTCACGGTGCACACGCCGGACCGCCGTTGGTACCCGATCGAGATCGAGGCGACGTCCCGGAGCCGGTTCGCGGAGTGGGAGTCGGCCCTGGACGAGGTCCTGGACGCGTACTTCGAGGACGAGGAGGCGGAGTCGGAGCCCGAGCCCGAGTCCGAGTCGAAGGCGGACGCCGAGCCGGACGCGAAGACGCCCCTCGCCAAGCCGGACGCCAAGACGGAAGCCAAGACGGAAGCCAAGCCGGAAGCCAAGACGGACGCCAAGCCGGACGCCGAGTCCGACGGGAAGCCCGCGGCGGACGCCGAGGAGTAAGCGCATCGGGTGAAGATCCGCGCACGCCCTCTTGTCCGACCGGCGGCCATGGGCTTTCTTGACCCTCATGGCGGACCTCACGGGCAACACCAGAGACACGGGCGCGGTGGGCGGGACCGACTCGGCCCCGCGTAAGTCCAGTTGGCGCTACATCGGCCCCGGCATCGTCGTCGCGGCGACCGGGGTCGGCGCCGGCGACCTCGTGGCCACCCTGATCGCGGGCAGCAACTTCGGCTACACGCTGCTGTGGGCCGCGGTCATCGGCTGCCTGGTCAAGATCTCCCTGGCCGAGGCGTGCGGCCGGTGGCACCTGTCCACCGGGACCACGGTCTTCGAGGGCTGGGCGAGCCTCGGCCGCTGGACCACGTGGTTCTTCGCGATATACGCCGTGATCTGGGGCTTCGTCTACGGCGCGGCCGCGATGTCGTCCAGCGCGCTGCCGCTCCAGGCCCTCTTCCCGGACGTGATGGACCTCGAGTGGTGGGGCATCGCCTGCGGTCTGGTGGGCCTGGTGTTCGTCTGGTTCAACAAGTACAACGTCTTCGAGAAGGTCATGACGGTCCTGGTGGGCGTCATGTTCGTCGTCACCGTCTACCTGGCGATCCGCGTCACCCCCAACCTCGGCGACGCCTTCGCCGGCCTCCTCCCGGTCATCCCGGACGAGAAGGACTCGGTCCTCAACACCCTCGGTTTGATCGGCGGCGTGGGCGGCACCATCACGCTGGCCGCGTACGGCTACTGGGTCAACGCCAAGGGCTGGACCAACACCGGCTGGATGAGGATCATGCGCCTGGACAACCGGGTCGCGTACGCCACGACGGGCATCTTCGTCGTCGCCATGCTCTTCGTCGGCGCGGAACTGCTGCACTCGGCGAACATCGCGATCGCGAGCGGCGACAAGGGCATGATCCAGCTCGGCGACGTCCTGGAGCAGGAGTACGGCACGGCCACGGGCAAGCTCTTCCTGATCGGCTTCTTCGCCACCTCCTTCACCTCCCTGATCGGCGTCTGGCACGGCGTGAGCCTGATGTTCGCCGACTTCCTGGCCCGGCAGCGCGGCGAGCGCGAGGCACGCGGCGACGAACTGGCCTCCGGCCGCCGCGAACGCTCCTGGACCTTCCGCGCGTACCTGCTCTGGCTCACCTTCCCGCCCATGATCCTGCTCTTCCAGGACGAGCCCTTCCGCCTCATCATCATCTACGGCGTCCTGGGCGCCGCCTTCATGCCCTTCCTCGCCCTGACCCTGATGTGGCTGCTCAACTCCTCACGCACTCCCCGCGAGTGGCGCAACGGCTGGCTGAGCAACGGGATGCTGGCGATCGCGGGCCTGCTGTTCCTGGTCCTGTGCGTGAAGCAGGTCTGGGACCAGCCGTGGTCGGAGTTCTTCGGGTAGCGGCAGCGGCGGCTCAGCCGCGCCCCTGCTGCGGGGGACGCTGCCCGTCCGGGCCTGCCTGGTCTCCGTGGCCGGCGGGTTGCTGCTGCAGGGCCCCGACCAGGTACTCGGTCAGCTCGGCACGTCCGGCCGTGTCCGTTCGCCGGACGGTCCCGCCGGGGCCGGACTTCGTCCGGGGCGGGTGCTTCATCGTCGGCCCCGGGCCGCCCATCTCCGCGTACTGCCCGTGGATCAGAGCCGGTCCCGGGCCGTCCGCCTCGAAGTGTTCGTAGCCTCCCGCGGGAGCGGGAGCGTGCAGCGGCTCGTAGTAGCTCTGCGGTGTCTGCAGCGAGGAGAAGGTCGGGATGACGATGGTCCCTGTCGTGCCCGCGACCGCCGGCCCGTCGTTCTCGTACCAGGGGCGGTCGTAGCGGGACTCGGTGGGCTCCAGATCGTCGCTGGTGAGGTCCAGTCCCTGTCCCCTCTCCAGGGCGTCGGCGATCTGGTTCAGGGACCGTCCGCCCTGGAAGAGCTGGTCCATGTCCTTGAAGATCACCGGCTGGAAGCCGGCCGCCAGGAGCAGTCGCGGCAGGAGCACGTGCACGTTCAGCCGCCGGTTGGTGTCCTCGAACGGGTGGACGATATGGATACTCCGAACCGCTCGCCCGATGGCCTTGAAGCGGTCACGGTCGGTCTCCGACCGGTCGAGTTCCGCATACAGACGGTCGAGGAGCTGCGTGACCAAACGCTCGACCTCGTCGTGCTTGTAGAGGGTCTCGATGAGGACGTTGGGAGCCCCGTGCATGCGGCCGTACCAGGTGAGGGCGTCCGGTCTGACGCCCGTACCGGCGAACCCGTCCCTGTTGACGGTCAGCCGCCTGCCGTCGATCTCCTCGTCCAGCACCGAGGGTGTGGGGGAGCTCGCACGCAGGGGAAAGCTGGTCGCGTAGCCGTCCTTGCCGGAGGGGTCGAAGTCCTTGCCGAGCCCGGACACCACGGAGTCGTGCATCGCCTTGTACTTGGCGAAGTCGACCCGTTCGCCGATGTCCTCGCCGTTGAGGTGCTGGTCGTACGCGGCCGTCATGCTGGACTGGTAACCCGGCGACTCCTGGTGGTCGTACAGTTCCCCGGGGTTCTGCGGGTGCGTCCGCCGTGCCTCTTCGTGGTGGGCCGGGTCGAGTTGGGTCCGCCACCAGCTGTCACGGGTGAGTACCTCCTCCAGCCGCCGGGGCGCGCGTGCGCCCGGAGCCGCCGTGTTGCCGACTCGCTGGACGGGCAGGTCCTGCACCGTACGCGCCACCGCGTCGTTTCCCGCGAGCTGCTGGAGAGACGGAACATCGAGCGGGCGCGACGGGCACATGCCCCGCGACGGGGCCGGGGGCCTCGGAGCGTCGGGGCGCACAGGCGTTTCGTCCGTACGAGAACGACGCAAGTACACGCTTGTCCCTCCGGTTCGGCCTGTCGTCATGCTGGCACTTCCGCAAGATGCCGGAAAAGGGCCGAACGGGCAGCGAGGGTGCCCTGGAAGGACGGTTCGCAACCCCGCAGCCGATCGTGAGCGGCGCAATGGCGACAGGCCCGTCGCGGCCTGGTGAGCCCGAGTGCAGGGCCCGGCCCGCCCGCAACCGCCGTGGGACCGGACCATGGATCAGTCAAGATCCATCTTTTCCCCGTCGCTTGCAAACCTCTCCTTGGCGATGCTCGCCAGATTGTCACGCAAACCGGCGGTACGCGGGTCACCCGCCTTGATGGCCGGCTCGATGTTCGAAGTCCAATAGGCTTCGACATCGGCGGTCGTACGGCACCCGGTCGCCCTCAGAAGGCCGGCCACTTGATTGTCGTCGCCCTTGGCCTTCGCGGTATCGGGCTTCTGGATCATCCGGTCCAGGTAGTTGAGGATCAGTTCGTCGCGCGAGATCTTGTCTCCCGAAATGACGGCATCGCCTTCCACCTGCATCGATTCCTGCAGCTCGAACGGGCTGTTGAAGGCCGTGGTCTCACTGGACACGTCGAACTGGAATTCCGGCACCTTCGCGTTCTTGCAATATATGGACTCGAGCTTGTTGTCCCGCCCACCGGTCTGTCCGGACCAGTCGCCTGAACTCTCCATGGCGTTGAACAGCCGGGTCATGTTGTCGCCGTTCGACACGTCGATGTCGATGTCCTGAGGGGACCTCTCAGCACCGTAGAGGTACGCGATGAGGCTGCCACCGAACCGGTACCCGACCTCGATGCTGCGCATCCATGCGTCGAATTCCTTCAGGACGACGTGCAGCTTTTCCCACCTCGGCCTCTGCTCCTCGGCCAGTTGTGGGTTTTCGGCCGCCAACTTTTTGAACCGCGCTTCCACCTCCGCCAGTGTGAGGTCGATCTTGGCCCCCTCCGGAACAGCGGGGGCATTCGCCGGTGCCCGCTGCACCACCTGGCTGTACGCCTGGTTGCCGATGGCACGCTGCAACACCACGGCCGAGTGCGGAGTGCCGGGCATCCGCGAGGCGGTCACCGCGGCGTCGTCGACGCGGCGGGGCACCGGACGGGTACCCCCGGGCCGGTGAGCTTGGGGGCGTTCGTCTTGGGCGTGCATGATCCGTCCTCCTGGGGGGCAGGGCCTGTTGGCACTCTAGCCTCGTGCCCTCACGGGCGGCCTGCCCGTGGGGCGGAGAAGGGAACATCGGGCATCAGGTGTGCCTCAAAGAGCAGTTGACCCGATCCCCCGGCACCGTCATCCCAACCGGTCCCACTCCTCGCTCAGCGCGATCTCCCGCAGCTGATCCATGGTCAGCGCGGGGGTCTCGCGGGTGGCGGCCTCGTTCTGGTCGCCGGTGTTGAAGGCGCTGACGACCACGCGGAAGCCGTCCGCTCCGGCGCGCAGGGTGTCGGCGGTCCACATCACGACCCCGGAGCCGCCCTTCTCGCCGGGGCTCTGCCGGGTGGCGACGCGGGTGCCGTCGGGCAGGGTCTCGCCGTCGCCGTACAGTTCGTCGGCGGCGCCGCCCATGCCGTGCTGCACGTTGATCTGGACGAGGCTCTCGCCCCGACCGTCGTCCACGACGGCGTACGCGTACTCGGACTCCTGCCCGCCCCGCGCGACGACGCTCAGCTTCCTGGGGAGCAGCCGGGCGAGAGTGTCGGCGACGGCCTTCCCGGAGGCGGCCCGGGGCCGTTCGGCGCTCGGTGTGGCCGACGGCCTGCGGGGCTCCGGGATGGCGTCGGCCACCTCACGCCACACGCCGGCGGTGACAATCTCCCGCAACTGCGCCGTCGTCAGGGGAGGTTCGTCGCGGCTGACCGGGGCGCCCTTCTGGGCCGGGGAGTTCCACTCGGACAGGGTGACGTGGTGCCCCTCGGCGGTGACCAGATCGGCGGACCAGAGCTTGGTGTCCGCGCGGCGGTCCGGATACTCGTAGCCCCGGTACAACCGGAGCAGCGAGCCGTCGGCCAGCCGGTCGGTGACGCAGTCGTCGTATGCCGTGAGGTTCTTGTCGGGGCACTTCCCCACCTCGCGGACATGGTCGCTCCCCGGCCGGAGCCGCTCGACGCCCAGGGAGATCGCGGCGGCCCCGGCGCTGTCGTCGAACACGAGCGCCGCGGTCGGTCCGGGCCAGTCGTGCGTCCCCCTGGCCTCCTCCTGGCTGGTCACGCCCTTGGGGAGCTGAGCCTTGAGTTCCCGCAGCAGGTCGTCGCCCGAGTAGGCGGTGGTGGCGGCGGTCGGAGTGCCGCTCGAGGCGACGCTGGACCGGGTGGGCCCGGCCGGTTCGTCCACCGGCAGGACCAGAGCCCCGCCCACCCCGGCCAGGGCGACCCCGGCCACCCCGCCCACCACGGCTGTCCTGCGCCGCAACAGCGCACGCCGCCCCCGGACCCGCCCGGCGGTGACGAGGGCACCCCGATCGGTCTCGAAGCGGTCACCGGCGTCGCGCAGGGCGCCGGAGAGCCGGTCCTCGAACGCATCCCGGCCATGTTCCTGGGGCATGGCGAAACCACCCTTTCCACGAGGTGAGACGAACCGATCGGCAGCCGCCGCGGCTCTCAAGGTCTGGCGTACTCCGACAGGTCCTCGCCCAGCAGCCCCCGCAGCCGCCCGAGCGCCCGCGAGCACCGGGTCCGCACCGCCGCCGAACTGACGCCGAGTACGTCGGCGGTCTGCTCGACCGACCGGTCCTCCCAGTACCGCAGGACGACGACGGCCCGGTCCTTGGCGGGCAGCCGCGCGAGCGCGTCCAGCAGCGTCAGCCGCAGCGACGCGTCCCCGTCACCGGCACCCGGCAGATCGGGGAAGACGTCGGTCGCCCGCTCCCCGCTGCTGCGCCGCCGCTGGTGGGCGAGAAAGGTCCGCGTGAGCACGGTCTGCGCGTACGCGGCGGGGTTCTCCACCCGCGCCACCCGCCCCCACCGCAGGTACAGCCGGCCGAGGGTCTCCTGCACCAGGTCCTCGGCCAGATGCGTGTCCCCGGCGGTGAGCAGACAGGCGGACCGGTACAGATGCCCGGCCCGCGCCCCCGCGAACTCGGCGTACTCGTCCGCCCGCCCCTGCCTCATGAACACGTTCCCCCGGCCCACCGCTGTCGTGTACTGCCTTCACCTCATTGATGCGGTGAGCCCCGGAAATGTTTCATCCGAATCTCACAGCAGGTGCTCACCCTTCCCGGCAGGCCGACCGCATGGGAAGGCCCCCGCCCGCGTCACCGCGGGCAGGGGCCGGAGCCGGATCAGGATCAGCCGCCCCTACGGGAGGTTGTCCACGTGCGGTCCCACCGCGTTCGACCACGCGTTGCCCGCCGTCGCATCCCAGTTCGTGGACCAGGTCATCGCGCCGCGCAGGGCGGGGTACGTCTTCGACGGCTTGAAGGAGCCGCAGTTGGTCCCCTTGGTGAGGCAGTCCAGGGCGGCGTTGACCACCGACGGGGCCACGTAGCCGCCGCCGGCCGCGCGGGTGGAGGCCGGGAGGCCGAGGCCCACCTGGGACGGGTCGAGGCCGTTCTCCAGCTGGATGCAGGCGAGCGCGGTGAGGAAGTCCACCGTGCCCTGGGCGTAGACCTTGCCGTCGCAGCCCAGCATCGTGCCGCTGTTGTAGTACTGCATGTTGACGACCGTGAGGATGTCCTTCACGTTCAGCGCCGTGCGGAAGTAGCCGCCCGAGGTGGACTGCATGTCGATCGTCTGCGGGGCCATCGTGAGGATCATGTCCGGGCCCGCCTTCGCCGACAGCGCGCGCAGGGCCTGCGTCATGTAGGTCGCGTTGAGGCCGTTCTCCAGGTCGATGTCGACGCCGTCGAAGCCGTACTCCTGCATCACGGCGTACACCGAGTTCGCGAAGTTGGTCGCGGAGGCCGAGTCGTTCACCGAGACGGTGCCCTTCTCGCCGCCCACCGAGATGATGACCTTCTTCCCCGCGGCCTGCTTCGCGCGGACGTCCGCCTTGAACTGGTCGACCGTGTAGCCGCCGAGCCCGGCCGAGTCGAGGTTGAAGGCGACCGCGCCCGGCGTCGCGGTCGCGTCGGCGAAGGCCACCGCGATGATGTCGTACGCGGCCGGTACGTCGGAGATCTTCTGGACCGTCGCCCCGTTGTCGAAGTTCTGCCAGTAGCCGGTCACCGCGTGCTTGGGCAGGTCGCCGCCCCCGCCGCCCTGCTCCGTGGTCCGGGCCGTCACCGCCGCCGACTTCGCGGACTCACCGGCCGCGTTGACCGCCGTGACCTGGAAGGAGTACGACGTCGAGGCCGCGAGGCCGGTCACCGTCGCCGACGTGCCGGTCACCGCCGTCACCTTCGTACCGCCGCGGTAGACGTGGTACCCGGTGGCGCCCGACACCGCGTTCCAGGCCAGCGACGCCGTCGAGGACGTCGTACCGGAGACGCTCAGGCCGGCCGGGGCCGACGGGACGGTGGGCTCGGGGTCCGTGCCGCCGCCTCCGTCGGGGCCGAAGACGGAGAGGTCGTCGACGTGGTAGGCGGACTGCCCGTACCAGCCGTGCGTGTAGACCGACACCGACGTCGTCGAGGAGCCGGTGGTGAAGGTCGTCGTCAGCTGCTTCCAGGAGGCGGAGTCCGGGGTCCAGGTGGACACGTCCGTAGTGCCCGTGCCGGTCACGCCCAGGTAGGAGTACCCGCCCTGCACCCACGCGCTCAGCTTGTACGTCGAATTGGGCTTGACCGCGACGCTCTGCGAACAGCGGGCGTTGTCCTGCCCGGCCGGCGTGGCCTTCAGCGCGGCGGAGCCCGTGCGTGCGGGGGAGGAGACGGTCGTGCCGCTGTTCGCGGAGCAGGTCCAGTTGGAGAGGCCGGCCTCGAAGCCGGCGTTCTTCGCGTTGTTGACGTCGGCGGCGGACGCCTGTCCGACGGCCGTGACCGAGAGGGCGAGCGCGGCGGTGACGGCTCCCGCCCAGAACTTCGTCCGTCTGCCGAGCCGTCTGCCGAGCGGTCTGCCGAGCGGTCTGCGTACGGGCTCCACTGGGGCCTCCGGTGGGGGAGTGGGGACGTTGACGTACAAGTTGGTCCAGACCAATTGCGGTGTCAAGAGGTAGGTCCGGACCAGACCCGTGGCCCGGTGGCTGCCTCGTGGAATTGCTCAACCTGCCCCGGTTTACTGCGCCTTGTGCACCATAAGTTGTTCTGCAGCTGCACAAACGCTGTTCTCCGGTCACAGACGCGTGGTTAGAGTGCTCACGTAGTCACGCAGTGAAGTCATCCGGGTCTGCCGGGGCACCGCCGACGGACCGAACGGGCATGGGAGACGGGGAGCCGCGCGTGCCAACTGCCATTGCCGTGACCAGTGCCGACATGGCGCTGCCGCCGCAGGACGAACGGACCCTGCCCGCGGTCGTGCTCCAGGACGTCGGCCGGCGTCCCCTGGAGCACGTACTGGCCGAGTTCCAGTCCCTCCTCGATCAGTACGGGCACGTCATCGTGGTGTGCTCGCAGGCCGCCCCGGCGAGCGTGGAGCGACGGCTGCACACCGTCCGCGGCCTCCTGGAGAGCGACCGCATCGCCCTGTTCCGGCCGTCCCTGCCACCGCTCGGACTCGCCGTGCTGGCCCGGCAGTTGCGCCAGCTGGCCTCCTGCGACCTCAGTCCCGGCGTGCTCGCCTCGGCCGGCCGCCTCCTCACCCACTACATCCACGCCGGCGCCCTGCTCGGCTCCGTCGCCCGGCTCGACCACGTCCCGGTGGGCCTGAAGACGCACGCCAGGTCCTGGATGCCCGGCAGTCAGTTCGGGGTCGTGGCCCACCCGGTGCCGCAGCTGGTGCGGATCGGTCCCGAAGCGGGCCTGGAGGGACCGGAGTTCGGCACCTGGCTGCTGGTCGCCAAAGGGCAGCAGGGGCAGCATCCGTCCGACTGGGTCACCGGCACCCTCGCCCCGTCCTGGCGCGTGCAGGGGCTGCGCGAGATGCCGCTGCCCGCCGAGTCGCCCGGCTGGTGGGGGACCGGCCGGCTGACCGAGTTCTGCGCCTACCTGCCCGACCTCTCGGTCCTCTACCAACTGGTCACCTCGGTGCGGCAGAGCGTCTGCCACTGGTGCGGCATCGACGTCATCGGCGACCGCTGCGTGTTCTGCTCGGCCACCCCGCCCGTCTACGACGCCCCCGGCGGCAAGGCTCCGGTCCGCGGCGCCGATCCCGCCCTCGGCCACCGCCGCGATCCCGCCCTCGGCCGCCGCCGTGAGAGACGGGCTCTCACCGGGTAGGTCCCCAGCGCCCCGTCCGCCCCGCCATCCGATCCGGTCCGACCGATTCCCCCAATGAGGTTGCACGGCTCATGAACTCCCGTCAGCGCCGCGGCATCATCCTGCTGATCCTTTCCGTCCTCTGCGCCCTGGGCGCGTTCGCCGGCGTGCTGTCCGTCGTGAACGACGTGAAGTCCAAGGTCGGACCGGAGGTCGCCGCCTACCGGCTCAAGTCGGACGTGGAGCCCTACACCCCGCTGAGCGAGGGGCAGTTCGAGGAGATCGAGATGCCGGAGCGCTGGCTGTCGAAGAACGCCGTCACCGACCTCGACCAGGTCCGCGGCAAGATCGCCGTGACGAGACTGAAGGCGGGCTCGCTGCTCCAGACCGACATGGTCGTCGACCAGCCGGCCCTGCGGCCCGGGCAGCAGGAGGTCGCCATCATGATCGACGCGGCCACCGGCGTGGCCGGCAAGATCACGCCGGGCTCCGCCGTCAACGTGTACGCCACCTTCGAGGGCCGGCGCGAGGGCGACCCCGCCCAGTCGAAGATCATCGTCACCAACGCCAGGGTCATCGACGTCGGCGAACTCACCTCACTGGAACCCGACGAGAACAGCCGCGACCGGGAGCCCACCGACGCCGTCCCCATCACCTTCGCACTGTCCACCATCGACGCCCAGCGCATCACCTACGCCGAGTCGTTCGCCCAGCGCGTCCGGCTCGCGCTGGTCGCGCCCGGCGGCGACACCACGGTCCCGGACAAGGACCGGACGTACGAACTCGCGAAGGACAAGTGAGAACCCGTATGGCCACGAGGATCCTCCCCGCAGTCGGCGACGCGGACGCCGTACGGTCCCTCACCACCCTGCTCAGCCAGCTCCCGGACGCCGAACCGGTCGCCCCGGTGGCCGACTCCACCCAGCTCGTCGACACCCTCGCCCGCCTCGCCGCCGAGTCGGTCGACGAACTGCCCGAGGTCGTGATCGTCCACGAGCGGATCGGCCCGGTGCCGGCCCTGGAGCTGATCCGCGAGGTCGCCCTCCGCTTCCCCGCCGTCGGCGTCATCCTCGTCACCTCCGACCCCGGCCCCGGCCTCTTCCAGGCCGCGATGGACTACGGCGCCCGCGGCCTGGTCGCCCTGCCGCTCGGCTACGAGGAACTCGCCAGCCGCGTCCAGGCGGTGGCCCAGTGGTCGGTGGGTGTACGCCGGCACCTGGGCAGCGGCGGCGACGTGTTCACCGGCGCCGGTGGCACCGTCGTGACCGTCAGCGGCGCCAAGGGCGGTGTGGGCACCACCCTCACCGCCATCCAGCTGGCTCTGGCCGCGCAGGCGTCGGGCCGCCCCACCGCGCTGCTCGACATGGACCTCCAGGCGGGCGACGTCGCCTCCTTCCTGGACGTCCAGTTCCGCCGCTCCGTGGCCGACCTCGCCGCCATCACCGACCTCTCCCCGCGGGTCCTGGCCGACGCCGTCTTCCGGCACGACAGCGGCCTCGCCCTGCTGTTGGCCCCCGGCGAGGGCGAACGCGGCGAGGAGGTCACCGACCGCGCCGCCCGGCAGATCGTCGGCGCCCTGCGCCAGCGCTACGAGGTAGTCGTCATCGACTGCGGCGCCCAGCTCGGCGGGGCGGGCGCGGCCGCCGTGGAGATGGCCGACACCGCGCTCCTGGTCACCACGCCGGACGTGGTCGCCGTACGGGGCGCCAAACGGGCGGTGCGGATGTGGGACCGGCTCCAGATCCGCAAGGCGGAGGAGACGACCGTGGTCGTCAACCGGCACACGCGGGGTACGGAGATCCAGCCCCAGCTGATCCAGCGGATCACCGGCACCGCGATCGCGGGCACCGCCGTCCCCGCCAACTTCAAGGAACTCCAGGGCGCCGTGGACGCCGGCCGCGTCCACGCACTCGACTCCCGGTCCACGGTGAAGCAGGCCCTGTGGGCCCTCGCCGGCGAACTGGGCCTGGTCAGCGCCCCCGAGGAGGCCCGCAAGGGCCACGGCCGCTTCCGCGGCGACCGCGGCTCGGCGAGCTTCCGGCGCCGGAAGGACGGTGCGGGATGAGCGGGTTACGGGACGGATCGGGCGGCTCGGGCCGGTCGGCTGAATCGGCTGGATCGGGCGGAGCCGGGGACTCCGGGGACTCGGGGGACTCCGGGGACTCCTGGGACTCCTGGGACTTCGGTCAGGTCACCATCGAGTTCCTCGGCATGATCCCGGCGATCGTCGCCACGCTGGTGGTGCTGTGGCAGCTCGTTCTCGTGGGATACACGTACACGCTCGCGGGGAATGCTGCCGACGAGGCGGTACGGGCGGCCACGGCGGCCGACCGGGGGGCGCGGCAGGGAACCTGCCAGGACGCGGGCCGGGACAAGCTGCCGGGCGCGTGGGAGGGGAGCGCCGGAGTGGACTGCGGCACCGCGGGCGGCTATGTCACCGCCGACGTGCGCATCGAGGTCCCCATCCTCTTCCCGGGCACCGTCAGCTTCCCGTTCACCGTGCACGGGCACGCGGGAGCGGTAGAGGAGGAGGACGACTGAGATGGCGTACTCCAAGGGCTCGTACTCCAGGGGCTCGTACTCCCGAGACTCGTACCCCAGGGGCCCGGGCGGCGGGCGGGCGAGGGACCGGGGCCAGGCGGCCCTCGAGTACCTCGGCTTCGTCCCGGTCCTGATCATCGTCGGCATGGCCGTCGTACAGCTGGGCCTGATCGCCTACACCGCCCAGCAGGCCGGCACCGCGGCCCGCGCCGGGGCCCGCAGCGCCTCGCTCCAGGAGAGCGCCCAGGGCGCCTGCGCGGCGGCCGTCAGCAGCTGGCTGGCGGACGGCACCGACTGTCCGCCCTCGTACGGCGGCGACGAGGTGACGGTCACCGCCACCGTCGACATCCCCTCGATCGTCCCCGGTTGGGACTTCGACCCCGCCACCCGGACGGCCACCATGCCGCTGGACCACTGACCGAGGAGCCGAGGACGCATGAGCCTGCGCGCACGCATCCACTCGCCCGAGGAGCACGGCGGCCGGGGCGAGGACGGACACCTGGTCGCCGCCTACCGGGCCAAGCTCCTGGAGGAGATCGACCTCGCGGAGATGAGTTCCCTCGCGATGGCCGAACGCCGGGCCCGCCTGGAACGGGTCCTCGGCCACATCATCAGCCGCGAGGGCCCGGTCCTGTCCACGGTCGAACGCTCCCAGCTGATCCGCCGGGTGGTGGACGAGGCCCTCGGCCTCGGCATCCTGGAACCGCTCCTGGAGGACGCGTCCGTCACGGAGATCATGGTCAACGGCCCCGACGCGATCTTCGTCGAACGCGGCGGCCGCGTGGAGCAACTGCCCCTCCGCTTCGCCTCCCACGACCAGCTGATGCAGACCATCGAGCGGATCGTCTCCACGGTCAACCGCCGCGTGGACGAGTCGAACCCCATGGTCGACGCCCGCCTCCCCTCCGGCGAGCGCGTCAACGTCATCATCCCCCCGCTCTCCCTCACCGGCGCCACCCTCACCATCCGCCGCTTCCCCCGCTCCTTCACCCTGCACGAGCTGATCGGCCTCGGCTCGCTCGACGAGCACATGCTGTACCTGCTGGCCGGCCTCGTGCAGGCCCGCTTCAACATCATCGTCTCGGGCGCGACCGGCACCGGGAAGACGACGCTCCTGAACGCCCTCTCCGGCCTGATCCCCGAGTCCGACCGCATCATCACCATCGAGGACTCGGCGGAACTCCAGCTCCAGCAGGCCCACGTCATCCGCCTGGAGTCGCGCCCGCCCAACGTCGAGGGCCAGGGCCGCGTCACCATCCGCGACCTGGTCCGCAACTCCCTCCGCATGCGCCCCGACCGCATCGTCGTCGGCGAGGTCCGCGGCGGTGAGTCCCTGGACATGCTCCAGGCCATGTCGACGGGCCACGACGGCTCGCTCGCCACGGTCCACGCCAACAGCGCGGAGGACGCCCTGATGCGCCTCCAGACCCTGGCCTCGATGTCGGACGTGGAGATTCCGTTCGTCGCCCTGCACGACCAGATCAACAGCTCCGTCGACGTCGTCGTCCAGCTCACCCGCTTCGCCGACGGCGCCCGCCGCATCACCGAGATCGCCCTGCTGGCCAGCCACGGGGGCGAGCCGTACCGCCTGGCCACGGTCGCCCGCTTCAACGCCCGCCCGATGACGCCGGACGGCCGCGTGCACGGCGCGTACGAGTACTTCCCCCTCCCGCACCGCACCGCCGAGCGCCTCTACATGGCCAACCAGCCCGTCCCGCAGGCCTTCGGCGTCGCCCACTCCCTGGACCAGCTCACCACCCGAGAGGCCAGGTAGGACGCCCGATGGAACCAGGTATGACGACGCACAGGACGAAACCAGCTAGGACCGCCCGATGAAACTGGAATCGCTCGTCACGCTCACCACCGGCATCACGCTGCTGACCTGCGTCCTGGCGGTCGTCGGCCTGCACTCCTACGCCGCCGGCCGGGCCCAGCGCGCCGCCCTGGTCGACCGCCTCGCGGCCACCGGTCAGATACCCGTCATCGGCCGACGGCGCCGCTTCCCCACCCTGGACCGCCGCCTGCGCCGCACCAAGCCCGGCAGGAAGCTGGAGCGGCGCCTGGCCGCCACCGGCCTGGACGTCACGCCCGGCGAGTTCTTCGCCTACATGGTCGCGGCGGTCGCCGGCCTGTGGCTGGTGGGCCAGGCCGTCCTGGCCCCCTTCTTCGGCCCGCTCGCCGGACTCCTGGGTATCGGCGCCGCCGTCCAGTTCCTCAACTGGCAACGCCAGAAACGCATCGAGAAGTTCATCAACCAGCTCCCCGAACTCGCCCGCATCCTCGCCAACGCCACCCAGGCCGGCCTCGCCCTGCGCACCGCGATCGGCATGGCGGCCGAGGAACTGGAGGCGCCGGCCGGCGAGGAACTGGGCAAGGTCGCCGACCAACTCGCCATCGGCGCCTCGATGGACGACGCCCTCGGTGAACTCGCCGAGCGCCTCCCCTCCCGCGAACTCGTCGTCCTGGTCACCACCCTCGTCCTCTCCAACCGCGCGGGCGGCCAGGTGGTCAGCGCGCTGCGCAACCTCACGGAGACGCTGGAGGAGCGCAAGGAGACCCGGCGGGAGGTCCGTACGCAACTCTCCCAGGTCAACATGACCTCGTACGCCGTCCCCGTCCTGGGTGTCGGCTCGTTGTTCCTGATGAACGGCGTGAAGGACGGCGCCCTGGAACGCATGACGGGCTCCCCGATCGGCCAGGCGGCGGTGATCACCGCCTTCGCCCTGTACGCGGTGGGCTTCGTCCTCATCCGCCGTCTCTCCCGCATCGACGTCTGAGGGAAGCTGGAATGGGACCCGGAATCGAATGGCTCCTCGCCCTCCTCATGGGCGCCGCCGTCTGGGGCGTCTTCGCGGGCGTCCGCATGTACCGGGCGGAGGTGAAACTCCCCGACGACCTCGCCCTCGCCCTGGAGGTCGGCTCGACCCGCGCCGGCCCGGTGGACTCCCTCATCGACCGCATGGGCATGCGCTACGCCCCCGCCGTCCTGCGCCTGATGGGCCCCGCCCTGGTGGTCAAGTACCGCCGCAGGATCGACCTGGCGGGCAACCCCGGCGGCCTGACCATCGACCGCTACGCCGCCCGCCGCGCGGTCTACGGCTTCCTGGGCGCGCTGGGCTTCCTGGTCTTCGTCCTCCGCGGCCAGTTCGTGGTCGCCCTCCTCCTCCTGGCCTTCGGGGCGTTCTGGACGGAGGTCGGCATATGGTCGGCGATCCGCATCCGCAAGGACGTCATCGAGCGCACGCTCCCGGACTTCCTGGACGTACTGGCGGTCGTGGTGAGCGCGGGCCTCGGCTTCCGCCAGGCCCTGGACCGCGTGGCGATGCGCTATGAGGGCCCCTGGGCGGACGAACTCCGCATCACGCTCCGCCAGATGGACCTCGGCATGAGCCGCCGCCAGGCCTTCGCGGAGCTGCGCCGGCGCAACGACTCCGAACAGGTGGCGATGTTCGTGACGGCACTCCAGCAGGGCGAGGAACTGGGCGCCCCCATCGTCGAGACCCTGGTCTCCCTGGCCAAGGACATGCGCCGCACCGACGCCCAGAACGCCCGCCGCAAGGCCGCGCGAGCGGTGCCCAAGGCCACGATGATGATCACGACCTTCATGGTCCCGGCCACGATGATCCTCCTCGGCGCGGGCCTGATCCTGGGTTCGGGGACGGACTTCGGAACGATCACGGGCGAGTAGGGAGGGAGGAGGACGCCATGTCGAACACGCAGCCGGTGAAAGGGGGCGGCGTACACCATCACAGTGCGACTGCACACGAAGCGACGACATCAACAACCAATGATCTATGGCCCAGTCGGGCTACTTCCGTGCAATACCTTTCGCACTTGCAATCTGCTGTGGGAGAGTCGTTGTCTGGTACTCCCGACAGGTCGGGGTCCCAACGGAGCGCGAGGGGGGTGGAGTTCGTGCACAACACGGCACCCGGCACGACCAGCCGGCGGCCCGCTCCCCACATCCGCCGCGCACCGGGGGCGACCTCGATGGACCGACCCACAGCAGCCGTCCACCCTGGAGGGGAACACCATGAACAACTGGCTCCACACCACAGCCGCCTACTTGCACTCCCGCGCCGCCGCCCGCAACGACAGGGGTCAGACGGCTGTGGAGTACCTGGGGATCATCGCGGTGGTGGTGGCGATCGTGCTGGCGATCACGGGGACGGATATCGGGCAGACGATCTTCGACGCCATTACATCGAAGATCGCCGAAGTCACCGGTGGTTGAGGCAGCTCCGTAGGCGCGGCGACACAGGGCAGGCATTCCCCATCTACATCACCGTGGTGGGGGGCCTGCTCTTGCTCGCACTCGCGTACTTCGCGGTCGGGCAAGCCGCGGCGACCCGAAGCGAGGCGCAGACGGCGGCAGACGCTGCCGCCCTGGCCGCGGCTTTGGAAACACGAGACCAGCTTGCCGGCCAGTGGCTCACGGACATCCTCGACCCTGACTCATGGCAGGCCATCTTCGACGGTGAGGCACCGGTGGCCAGCGGATGCTGGCGGGCTCACGAACTCGCGGCCCGCAACGACGCGAGCGTGACATGCCGTCCGGACGGCCTGCTGGGTTACACCGTTGTGGCGGAGACCAATGAGACCGTCGGAGACAGCATCGTCCCGGGTACGGAGGAGCAGAAGGCCACGGAGTCCGCCACAGCCGTCATTGAGGCTCGGTGCTTATTCGAACTGCCTGCTGAGGACGCCGGTGACGAAACGCTGCCCAGCCTCTCGTGCGAGGGGGAGGAATGGGATCTGGACCCAGAAGATCTCGTGGATCTGCCGGAACCCGAAGACCTGTTCGATGTCCACCTGGCCGACTCATAGGCGAATGACGAATGACGAAGGAATCAAGACATGAGCATTCGGTTCACGAAGACGGCCCGTAGGGGGGCGCTCGTGGTGGCCGCCCTGGCCGGACTGACCCTCGGCGCTGTCGGCTGCGGCGGCGGTGGCGACGATGAGAAGCCGAAGGCTTCGACGTCAGCCTCGAAGGAGGACGGGTCCGGACCGAGTGCCCAGGAGGGCGAGTCGGAGGAGCCCTTGGCCGAAATGCGCGGAAGCAACGGCCTGCTCCTGCAGATCACCTCCGCTGAGCGTGATTCAGGTGGCTTCGTGACGGTCAACGGTGAGCTGAAGAATGATGGTGACAAGAGCGTCGCGATTCCCTCCGGTCTGAGCGGCAACGAAACGGAGATCATCAGAAACGGCAGGTCGCTCGGTGGCGCGACACTCGTCGATTCCAAGAGCAAGAAGCGGTACTACGTGCTGCGGGACACGGATGGTCGTCCGCTGACGACCACAGGCTTCTCGACGATCAAGGCGGGCGACCGCCTGGCGGTATTCATGCAGTTCCCAGCCCCGCCGACGGACACCACCGAAGTCACCTTCCAACTGCCGACCTTCGCCAGCGCGACCATCTCCATCGCCGGGTGAGGCCCACCATGACTCCGACCTCGCGCCTCACCCGCACCCTGACCACGGTCACTTTCATGCTCGCCACGACCATGTACGGCACGACGACCTCCCACGCCGACGACGACCCCAACGACCCCCCAGGCACCGAACCCTCCGCCTCCGCCCCCATGGACGTGGACCCCAACGACCCCGACCTGAAGCTCCCCGACGGCGCCACGCTCGCGCAAGCGAAGGTGCTGGACATCAAATCCGTCGTGGAGGAGCAGAGCGGCGACGAACGCCGCGAGGACACCAACACCAGCGTGACCCTCGCGCTCCAGGCGGAGGTCCTCTTCGGCAAGGACAGCGCGAAACTCGGCGCGGAGTCGAAGTCCCGCATCACGGGAATCGCCGAGGAGATCAAGACCCAGAACGCCACCCGCGTCAGGGTCTTCGGCTTCACCGACAACCTGGGCTCCTCCGCCCACGGAGACACCCTGTCCAAGAAGCGCGCCAACGCCGTGCACGACGTCCTGTCCGCGACCCTGAACGACGCCGGCATCACCTACGAGGTCCGCGGCTACGGCGAGCAGTACCCGATCGCCGACAACTCCACGGAGGCCGGCCGCAAGAAGAACCGCAGGGTCGAGGTCTCCTTCCCCCGCACGGAACCGTGATCCCCAAGAAGCAGATGCCGATGCCAATGCCGCCGGGCCGACAGCCCGACAACGCTGTCGCACACTCCCGCCACCGCTACTCCTCCGCCCGCACCGTCACCCGCACCCCGACCCGCACCCCCCACCTGGCCATCACCCCGGCCTCGGCCTCCAGCACATGCCGGGACCGCACCCGGGGCAACCCCAGCCGCCCCGGCCGCATGGTCCGTACGGAGATGACACGGAACCGCCGGTCGAGGTAGGCGACGTCGATGGCCATCCGCATCCGAAAGGTATGCACGCTACTGGCAGGCGTGAGCAGCATCGCCCCGTCGAGCCGATCCCGCCCGAGCAGCCCACGGGCACGCGCACGGTAGGACCGAGCAATCTCCACCGGCACGACCACCTCGCGCCCCCCGCTCTCCGAACCACCCCCCTCCACCACCAGAACCCCCACCCCGTCCCGCCACCGCCTCCCCATCCCGACCTGCCTCCCCGCCACGCCGTGAGCCTTTGCTGCTCCCTCTACGAAATGTTCCCGGAACCACAGGGGGACTACGCACCCGATAGGGCCACAAAGGGCATCACAGGCAACGGCGTTCGCCCTGGTGTGCCCGCCCCTCGGTGGATAGCGTTGCTTCGCTGAAGAGAACCCTCGTCCCACGCAGGAGCCACAGTGACTCGCCGCCCCGTCCGCCTCACAGCGCTCACGCTGACCGCCGCTGTGGCCCTGACGCTGTCCGCATGCGGAGGCGACGACAACTCCTCCGAAGGCAAGGACAAGATCGCCGGCGCGAACACGGGCGACTCTTCCCCCTCGCCCTCACCGGCCACTTCCGATCCGGCGGCGGCGACTCGGCCGAAGATCGACCTTCCGTCGGACCTGTCCTACAAGTTCGAGTGGCCCAAGACGGGCGACAAGGACAAGGACGCGGTGCTGGCCGACAGCGAGCAGTCCATCAAGGCCGTGGACCTGGCCATCGTGAACCAGGACGCGCTCGACAAGGCGTACCTG
Organism: Streptomyces sp. NPDC058985; assembly: GCF_042740985.1. Taxonomy (NCBI): domain Bacteria; kingdom Bacillati; phylum Actinomycetota; class Actinomycetes; order Kitasatosporales; family Streptomycetaceae; genus Streptomyces; species Streptomyces sp. NPDC058985. The sequence continues at coordinate 131,188 of NZ_JBHYJX010000007.1, forward strand.
ACCTACTACGAGGGTGAAGCCGCCGCATCCACGCAAGAGTTCATCCAGGCATACGTCGACGAAAACGCGCGGGTAACGGGCTCCTACCGCTATTACGACGCAGTCGCGCAGGTCCGTACGAAGGACACAGCCTCCCTCGTGTACTGCGAAGACCAGAGCAGGGCCTACGACATGTATCTAAAGCCCCAGAAGGTGAACAAGACCCCCGTCACCAAGAACAGCTACGTGCTGTACAACACGCAGCTGGCCAGGACTGACAAGGGAATCTGGGTCGTCCAGAAAATGCTTTCCCAGAGGGGGAGCACAAAGTGCCAGCCCTGAGCGACGTCATCCTCGACCGCCGCCGCGCCGGAAAGTGAAGCGCTGCATGCCGGCCCACCCCACACAGGAGCTGCCCCGACCGTGTTTCACCGCCGCGCACCTCTGTCAGCAGTGCTCATGCTGAGCGCAGCCGTCGTCCTGACCTTGTCGTCGTGCGGGGCCAGTGACGGCTCGGAAGACAGCGACAAAGCCGGGACGGCGGACACGGGTGGCCGTACCCCCTCGCCCTCGCCGCCCGCACCCGAGCCGTCCCGGACGAGTCGTCCGCAGATCTCGCCTCCCGCCGATCTGTCCTACGCCTTCGAGTGGCCGAGAACGGGTGACAAGGAGAGGGATGCCGTCCTCACCGACAGCGAGCAGTCCATCAGGGCGGTGGACCTCGCCATTGTCAAACAGGACGCTCTCGACGGAGCTTATCTCCACTACTACGAGGGCGAAGCAGCCTCCGGCACGCAAGAGTTCATCCAGAACTACGTTTATCAAGAGGCGACTATCACCGGCAGCTACCGGTTCTACGCCCCACAGGTGACTGTCCGCAAAGACGGGACGGCTTCCTTCACGTACTGCGAGGACCAAGGAAAGGCGTACGTGAAGTACCTGAGAAACAATGAGGTCCGGAAAACTGAGATCACAGCGAAGAGCTACGTCGAATATCGCACCTCCCTGAAGAGGGACGGTGACGGTGAGTGGAAGATCCGAGCGGTCTCCTCGCAAAGCGGCAGCGCGGCTTGTCAGCCATGACCTGGGCTGATCCGCCCTCAGTGCGGCAGATGGCCGTGGTCCCCCGGGTGACGAGGGAGGGCGGCACGGACCGCCGGTCGAACTCGCCGGGGGCTGATCAGCATCTGCAACGAGCCACCTCCACCCCGCCCCGGCACGCCCGCCTGTCCCGTCGCGAGACTTTGCTGCTTCCTCTACGAAATGTTCCGGATCAACACGAGGGCACTGCAACCGGAGCGTGGCCCCTCTCGTGTTACGCAACCGTTATGGCCCAAGAAGCCACGCGAAGCCCTGATTTGGCCGCATAGGGTGCCGTCGGCAGCCGGCCTCAGCTCTGGCGTCCCGGTGCCCCGCTGGATAGCGTTGCTTCGCTGAAGAGAACCCTCGTCCCACCCAGGAGCGCACAGTGACTCGCCGCCGCCCCGCCCGCCTCGCAGCGCTCACGCTGACCGCCGCTGCGGCCCTGACGCTGTCCGCATGCGGAGGTGACGACAGCAGCTCCGACGGGAAAGACAAGATCGCGGGCGCGGATACGGGCGACAAGGCGTCTGCTTCGCCCACCCCCAGTGAGTCGACGGCAGAGGGCGCGCCGGAGATCACGTTCCCCTCCGACGCCAAGAACGTCTTCGAGGGCGAGAAGACCGGTGACGCCCAGAAGGACGCAGTCCTTGCCGCCAACACCCTGAGTGTCAACGCGGTGGACGAGGCCATCTTCGAGGGGAGCACCGACACGAAGGCCCTCGGCTTCTACAACGCCGACAAGGCTCTGAGTTCGTCGATCACCTATGTGCAGGGCTACATCGACAGCAATGACACGTGGATCGGTGTGACGCGGTACTTCGACCGGAAAGTCACACTCAAGGGAGATGACAAGGCGTACGTGAGGTACTGCTCCGACGAGAGCAAGTCCTACATCAAGAACAAGAAGAGCGGGAAGGTCGACAAGTCGGCGGCGTCCGCCGACAGTTACGTCCTCTACAACACCGCACTCACCAAGAACGCCGCCGGCGTATGGCAGACCACTGACATCGCGTCGAAGAGGGGGGACGAGGCGTGCCAGCCCTAAGGACCTCAGCGAGAATATTGACCGTACTGACTCTCGTCTGCGTTCCTGTCCTGGCCGCGCAGTCGGCGTATGCCAGTCGCGGCAAGCACGGGAACAACGGTCAGACGGAGCAGAGCGCGGAGACCGGAGACGGCGGCAGCCTCTCGGTCACCGTCGGTGCCGTGGTGTTCGACCACTCCAAGAACGGCAGCGGCGGCTCCGCCGGGGCCTTGACCTCGTCCACGTCATGGACCCCGCCTGCGTGCTGGTACGCCCCCAAGTTCTCCCCGGAGCAGTTGCAGGACTACCTGGAGCCGATCTGGGAGGCGGAGTCCACCGGGTACCAGTGGGACGCCGAGCAGCGGGAGAAGTACAACGCCAAGGACGAGAAGAAGGGCTTCAACAAGGACAAGTCCGGCAAGGGCTACTGGTGGGGCTCCTACGTCAATGACAGCTACCCGCCGGGCTGGGACGCCTGCAACAAGGACTACTTCTGGGTGGACATCGGCGACCCCCCGCCGGCCGACATCCCGAACGCCGTGACCCCGCAGGTCCTCGCCGAACTCGCCTACGAGCAGATTCGAGTTCCGGGCACCGAGGTGACGCTGGCACCCGCGAACGCGACCAAGGTGAACCTGCCCACCTGGGCGTGGCTGGACGGAGCGGCGTTCAAGCCGGTCTCCGTAACCGCCACAGTGGAGGCCATCCAGGTCAGTGCGACGGCCACAGCCGTGCCGGTCTCCCTGGAGATCAAGGCCGGCACCCCGGACGCCGAGACCTACCCGGCTTCGGGCGTGTGCGAAATCAACAACGGACGCATCGGTGAGCCGTGGGCGAAGGGCAAGGCCGACGCCACGCCCCCGTGCGGAGTGAAGTACCTGCGCTCCTCGGGCGATGGCTCCTTCCCGCTCCAGGCCACGGTCAACTGGGAGATCCACTGGACCGGCACCGGCGGCGCGGGCGGTGACCTCCCCGACGGCTCGTTCGGCGCGACGCAGGACGTCGTCGTCCAGGAGATCCAGGCCGTCAACCGCTGATGCGAGGACGTCCCACTGAGGAGCCGATGATGATCCGTCGCCGGCCCGGCGTACTCGCGGCGCTGGCGCTGACCGTGACCAGTGCTCTGGCGCTGTCCGGATGCGCGGTTGACGACAGCGCGTCGCCGGATGCGGGCGAGAGGGAGGGGGCGGAGGCGGACGCCGACAACGGCGCCGCGGGGTCCCCTCGCCCCTCGTCCTCCTCCGCGACAGGCCGGCCGCGGATCGACCTTCCGTCGGATCTGAAACTGATCTTCGACGGCGGGCGCACTGGGGATCAGGTCAAGGATGCGGTGCTCGCCGACAACGCCGAGCGGATGCGTGCCGTGGACGCCGCGATCGCCGGAACGGATCCCGACGGCGAGGCGGTCGGCTTCTACAACACGGGCAAAGCCTTGGAAGCAGCGACGTCGTGGGTCGCGCAGTTCGAGAAGGCAAACGCCACTGTGACCGGTGAAGTCCGATACTTCGACCGGAAGGTCACGCTCAAGGAGGAGGGATCGGCCCTCCTCACGTTCTGCGCGGACGAGAGCAAGGGCTTCAGCAAGGACAGGACCACCGGGAAAATCGCGAAGACGCCCGTCACCCGCAACAGCTTCGTCCGATACAGCACCAGGCTCGACCGAAACTCCGCCGGCGTCTGGCAGACGTCCCAGATCCTGTCCACGCGGGGAGCCGAGGAGTGCCAGTCCTGAGGCATGTCCTCACGGCGAGATCGGCTCCGGGGTGGCGGTCCGTGTTGTGAGCTGACGAGTGGTTCAGCCGCCGGTTCGTGAAATGCCTGAGGATCGGGCAAAGCCGGCGAGGGTGTGAAAGTCGTTTTCCCGCAGCCCGATCCGCGGGTTGACGTGGTGCAGAAGCCCGACTCCCTGGTGGTGGGCGGTCACGTATGTCTGATCCCGCTCGCTCTGCTCGTCGTCCGCCCATGCATAAGTACGGCCGCCCGCGTAGTCCAGTCCACCAGCGGACCAGTCTTCCAGTGGACTCCATCGGGGCGTTGCTTCAGTAGAGCGTCGTCGAAGTCGACGAAGGGCAGTTCTGGAAGGCCGAGGACCGGTGCGATCCCTCTGGGTTGAGCCAGACGCGCAAGGGGCGCCGTCGAGATCACAGGTCCCTGTCGTCCGTACGTGCGTCGTTTCGGGGGACTCTCAGTGTGGTGTAGCCGTGAGGTCGCCTCTCTGGCTGGGCCGCATAGGGGTTGAGTGGTCCGTCCACGTCAAGGAACAGCAGCGGTCGGTCCACGATTCCCCCGGTCAGTCATGCTCACTGTTGCCGCCTGCCCCTGTCAGCGTAGCTGTGCAGTTGCTCCATCCGATGCCCTCCTGGTTCCGCCCCGGGGCAGCCTTACGTCCGCCGTCAACCACTGAGCTGTTGCGGCAGCCCTCAGTGAGGAATCTGCTGCCTCAACGAGGGGCGGGCAGCTGAACGGCGCCACGAAAGGCGGACGACGTCGTTCCTCACATCGGTACAGGTGGGCCGGTGAGAGGGGACGGGGCAGATGGCGGAGCGGCTTGTCGTCGACGGGGATGAGCTCGGGCGGTTCATGAAGTCGCTGAGGCGGTCGTCGGCCTCGCTCAACGGTGTGCGCAAGGCGTTGTCGGACGCGACGATCGTCGGGCTCGGTACGGATGATCTCGACTCCGCGTGCGAGTCCTTCCAGGAGGACTGGAAGTACGGCTCCGAGGAGATCGGCAAGCAGACGGAGGACCTCGCCGAGATCATCGGCAAGAGCAAGGACAGCTACCTCGAGGTCGACAAGGCGCTTGAGGAGGCGGTGCGGGCGGCGCGCGAAGGCAAGGGCGGTGGCGCGAAGTGACCGCCACGGCCGGGAACGACCCGTACGGTGCCGCGCTCGATCCGCGGTCCCGGGAGGACCTGGGCAAGCCGCAAGGGCTGAAGTCCGCACCCCGTATGCCGAACCCGGCCTGTCCGAACCTTGGCTTCAACCCTGTCCCGGGTGACACGGAGGCCGTGCGGGCGCTGGAGAAGAAGCTCAGCGGGTGCGCCAAGGTACTCCAGGAGGCGCACGACCTCGTCACCAAGCTCCTCGACGGCAGCTACTGGAAGGGCGACGCCGCCGTTGCCTTCCGCGAGCAGCTCGATGGCGGGCCGCTGCCACTGAACCTCAAGAACGCCGCGCACTCCATCCGCAAGGCGGCCCGGCAACTCGACCGCTGGGAGGGCGAACTCGGCGACTTCCAGCGGCGGGCCAGAAAGCTGGAGGAGGACGCGAGGGACGCGCGGGCGGCGGTGGAACGGGCACAGGGGCGCGTGGAGAAGCTGGGCGACGCCACTGACCTCAAGGCGGGCGGGGCCGACGGTGATGCCGCCCGGAAGCACCTCACCCGCGCGAACGGCGACCTGGACGACGCCCAGGCTGAGCTGGCCAAAGTCATCGGCAAGGCGAAGCGGCTGGCCGAGGAACACGAGCAGCAGGCCGGACTGCGCGCACGCAAGATCCGCGACGCGACGAAGAAACTCGTACCGCAGGAGCCGGGCTGGTTCGACGAGGCCCTCGACTGGCTGGGCGACAACCTGCCGGACATCCTCAGCTTCACGGCAGGGTTGGTGGGGGTGGCGGCACTGCTTCTGGCGGGGCCTATGGGGTGGGGAGCCGCCACCTTGGCGGCGCTGCTCTTGTCCGCCTCGGGCCTGAGCGCAGGGGCGCTCGCCCTGCGGCTCATGGATCCCGAGGTGAGGGGTTCCATCTTCGACGGCGTCACCAAAGGCGAGCTCGACGCCGACTTCTGGAGTAACACCGTCTCGGTGGGGGCGGACCTTGCGGGTGGACTACCGGGGGTGGGGGCTGTCGCCAAGGGGAGCATCGAGGCGTTGCACGCTACTCGGACAGGCGCCTCGTCACTGAGCTTCTGGCAGAAGGCGGCCACCTGTGGTTCGGGATCACTCGAGGAAGCTGGCCGTATCTCGAGGCTTGAGAACGGTCTGGTGGCCAGGGCAGTGCGCGGCTTCGGTAATCCAGAGAAAGCTGCGAAGGTGGCGGCCGCAGTGTCCGGCCTCACGGGGACTGCCACTGGCGGGTACGGGCTCTATGAAAAAGCCGTTGACGTGGAATCCGACGGCATCAAGGACGGGGCGGTGGCAGCCATCGACGGTTCTCGCTTGATTATCGACAACGGGGGGATCATTGGTCTCGTTCGGCATGTCTTCTGACATCGGCGTCGCACAGAAGGTTGCGCATCGTGGATCCTGTGTCGTGCAGTAGGGCGTGGGCTCATGCGCCCACGCGGTGGTCATGGTTCTCGCACATGGTGGTGAACGTTGTCGGGCTTGTGTGCTGGGCTGGTGGCTGGGTCGCCCTGCTGGGGATTTCGACTTACACGCCGAACTGGGTGGTGTGGGTGTTCATGCCGTACTTCATCTATGGGCCCTATCGAGTTGTCACGCAGCTGAAGTATTTTCCGGCAGCATTTCTGATGCTGCGCATCCTCCGCACGTATCCGTGGCAGGTGGTGCAGGGTGCCCCGCATGGGCTGACGAAGCGTCCCGAAGTGACGGGTAGACAGTATGGCTGGTTCGAGTTCGCCAATCCGGCCAAGAGGGATCAGAACTTGCCGCTCGTATTCCCTCGACATCTCCGGGTGGAGTGGTGGGCCCGCCGTATGGCTCCGCGAGCAGACGCTCGTTTGAAGGCGGACATCGAGACCGTTTGGTTTGCTGGCGATCCACGGTTCATCGGGGTCCTTGCCGCACCCGGCCGCAAAGGCGCGGCTCCTCGCCGCATGCACGTCGTCGAGCAGCGGATCGACGCACGGAGCGGTTGGCGCTTCGCCGACTGGGGTGCCACACACGATGACATCGAGCGCGGGCGCCGGGTCGGCGTCCATCCCGTCAATCCCTGAGGCGGTGCGTGATGAGTTCCGTAACGATCAGTGCCCACGCGTCCGTCTGGGATCCGCACGCGGAACTCTGGTTCGCGGAGCCGGCTGGCTTCACGGCTCTGCCGCTGGACGCTCTGCTTGCCGAACCGGGCGCTCAAGCTGCCGACGGCATGCGTAGGGCCATGGCACCGCTGCTTGCGGCGGCACCCAGCGAAGCGGCTCGGCAGCAGTTCATCGCTCTGGTCGCCTCGGGCCAGCAGATGCTTGCCGCATTGTGTGAGTTCGGAACCGTTCACTGTTCCGTCGGCATGCACCGCGACGACATCGGTCGTGGGTCTCGTCCCCTGCTCTCCTTGTTCTCCATCGCATGGCGAGCCACTGCGACCGCACCAAGGGCGGCGACCGCGGCGCGAGCCGTGACCGGGGCGGTCGGCCACAGTCGTATCGAGTACCTCGAACTGCCCAGCGGTCCCGCAACGCTCAGCGAAACGACCTCACCCCCACCCCCCACCCCCATCCCCGGCCTCGCCCCGCTCTCCCTTCTCCAGATCCACGCCCACCTCCCACACCCCGACTGCAACCGCATGGCCGTTCTCACCTTGAGCACCACAGCTCTCGCGCGTCGGGGCGAGTACCGGGCGATTCTGCGGCAGGTGGTCGAGACGGTCAGGTTTGTGGATCCGCTGGCGGCGGAGGCGTAATGCTGTTGTCCGGTGGGGCGGGGCGCGGGTAGGAAGTGGGGCATGACTGGACTCGGTGCCGTATTCCGCCCCCAGCTCGCCCCCGAGCGGCTGCGTTCCGTGGCTCGTGTCGCCGACGAGACCGGGCTGGAGGAGCTGTGGCTCTGGGAGGACTGCTTCCGTGAGGGTGGGATCTCCACCCTCGCCGCCGCGCTCGCGTGGACCGAACGGGTGCGGGTCGGGGTCGGACTGCTCCCCGTGCCCCTGCGCAACGTGGCCATCACCGCGATGGAGGCCGCGACCCTGCACCGGATGTTCCCCGGCCGGGCCGTTCTCGGCGTCGGGCACGGGGTGCAGGACTGGATGGGGCAGGTGGGGGCGCGGGTCGAGTCGCCTCTGACGCTGTTGCGCGAGTATGTGCTCGCTCTACGGGGCCTGCTGGACGGACAGCGGATGACGACCGAGGGGCGCTACGTCCGGCTCGACGACGTCGCGCTCGACTGGCCGCCCGCCGGAGCCGTCGACGTGTTCGCCGGCGCCGCCGGGCCCCGTTCGCTGCGGCTGGCCGGTGAGGCCGCCGACGGGACCGTGCTCACTGCGTCCACCTCGCCCGACGGGGTCCGACGGGCCCGGCGGCTCATCGACGAGGGGCGGGAGGCCGCCGGGCGGACGGACGCGCACACGGTCGTCGTCTATCTCCTCACCGCCACCGGGTCCGGCGCGGCCGAGCGGCTGCGGGCCGAACTGGTCGCCGAGGGCGACGCCGACGTGCCCGGTCTCGGGGTCGCGGGGGACGCGCAGGCCGTTGCCGAGGCCGTGGGGCGGTTGGCCGAGGCCGGGGCCGACACCGTGATCCTCCAGCCGACCGGGGACGAGCCCGACCCGGAGGCGTTCGTGCGGTTCGCCGCCGAGGCGGTCCGGCCCCTGGTGAAGTAGCAGCCCGCCTTCGCTGCATTGCCCTATCAATTTTCCTAGTTTTGTAATCCCCCTCAGCTCGTTGAACGGATTCGCCCGCATGCTCTCCCAGCCTCACCCCCGGACCTTCGACGAGCTCCTCGCCGAAGGCGCCTCCGTGTCCACCGAAGGGTGGGACTTCTCCTGGTTCGAGGGGCGGGCCACCGAGGCGCGGCCGTCCTGGGGGTACGCGTTGTCCATGGCGGGGCGGCTGACCGAGGCCACCGCCGTGCTGGACGTGCAGACCGGGGGAGGGGAGGTGCTGGACTTCGCCCTCCAGCAGGGCGGGGCCGAGCGCCGGCCCCCGCTCGTCGTCGCCACCGAGGGCTGGGCGCCCAACGTCGCCAAGGCCACCCGGCTGCTCCGCCCGCGCGGTGTCCCCGTCGTCGCCTCGCCCGACGACGCGCCCCTGCCCTTCGCCGAGGGCGCCTTCGATCTCGTCGTCAGCAGGCACCCGGTCCAGCCGCACTGGGACGAGATCGCCCGCGTACTCGCGCCCGGCGGCACGTACTTCGCCCAGCACGTCGGTCCCGCCAGCGTCTTCGAGCTGGTCGAGTACTTTCTGGGGCCGCTGCCCCAGGAGAGCTACGGCCACCGCGACCCCGAGCGTGAGCGTGCCGACGCCGAGGCCGCCGGGCTCGAGGTCGTCGGTCTGCGGGCGGAGCGGCTGCGGATGGAGTTCCGCGAGGTCGGCGCCGTCGTCCACTTCCTGCGCAAGGTCGTCTGGATGGTCCCCGGCTTCACCGTCGAGGCGTACCGCGACCGGCTGCGCCACCTGCACGAGCGCATCGAGGCCGAGGGGCCCTTCGTGGCGCACAGCGCGCGGCACCTCTTCGACCTGCGCAAGCCGCACGGCAGTTGAATTCAACTAGCAGCCGTAGCCGTAGCCGTAGCCGCAGCCGCAGCAGCGGCGGCGGCCGGCTGCGGAGCCGGCCCTCATGCGTGCGCGCCCACCCGTACCTCTCCGATCACCAGCTCCGCCCGCGCCTCCAGGACCGCCCCCACCCGTTCCGCCCGCACCGCCAGTTCCCGTTCTTGCCGTGCCGTCAGGCGGCCGAGCGGTTCCACCGTGACCGTCGTCCGGCGGCCCCGGCGCCGCTGGTGCCAGACGCCCGCCGCGACGCCGTCGACCAGCAGTACGGGGAAGTTGCCGGCCTGCCCGCCCGCGAGCGCCCGCTCGTAGGCCGCGCCGGGGAAGAGCAGCTCCCGGGGCTGGGCGGCGATGAGGTACGCGTCGAAGTACGGGAGCAGGCGTACCCCGCGTACCAGGTCGTCCCGTTCCGGGGCGGCGGGGAAGCCGGTGTCGCCGGCCGCCACCCACGCCGGTGCCCCCTCGAAGTCGACCTCCTCGATCTCGCCCGCGCCGGCCAGCTCCTCGTACAGGCCCCTGGCCCAGGCGGGTGGCGCGGCTAGCCAGCGGGCGAAGTGCTGGGGTGTGGCGGGGCCGTACGCCCGCAGGTAGCGGCCGGCCAGGAGGCGCGTCGCCTCCTCGGGCGGGAGCGGGGTGAAGTGCGGTGGGCGGGTGTACGTCACCTTGCGGCCGCGGTGGGGGCCGAAGGAGAGGGCGCCGCAGTGGCCCGCCCGGTGCAGGACCTGGCGCCAGCGCGGCCACATGGTCTGGAACGCCGGCATCACCAGGTCGCCGGCCCAGGGACCGGTGCGGGCGACGACCTCCTCGCCGAGTTCGTCGATGGTCAGGAACCTGCCGTCGAGCGCGTCGCCGATCGCCGCCACGACCTGCGCGGCCTGGTCCTCGGTGAGGCGTACGCCGGGAGCGAAGGATCCCGAGCCGTCGGGGACGGCGGGCAGCGCGGCGCACCACATCGGGAGGTCGCGGGCCGGGAGCAGGTGCACCGTGCCGCGCGGGCCGTGTGTCTTGATCAGTGACGGGGCCGGGCCGGGCGCGGTGGGTGAGGCGGCCGGCCACAAGGCGTTCCGTACGTCCACCCGGGTGATGTCCTCGGTCCGCAGACCGACCGACAGCTCGGCCGCGGACAGGACCTGGGCGTGGACGCCGAGCATCGCGGCGGCCACGTCGGCGGCCGGGGTGCCCGTTCGGGCGGACTTGGCCAGGAACTGTCGTTCGAGGCGCCGTGCGCTCGCGGCGGCCCAAGTGATCCGCGTCTTCTTCGTCATGAGGTGACGTTAGGGGAGCACTAGGACGGATTTCGTCCCAGTGGACCGGGGCGGGGTGGGAGCTGTCCGGGCGTATGGGGCGTGCCTTCGCAAAGGTCGTGGTGGCCGGAGCAAGGGTGCGAAATCACCCTCTGATCCTCACAGGGTTTCCACATCGTTATTCATCGTTGTCCTCCACGGGTCCGTTCGGTGCGGGTGGGTCACGTAAATTCGAACCACGTGATTCGCGTGAGCAAAGCTGCGCGGGCGGCACCGCGCAGTGGAGGGGGCTGCGCGGTGCCGGGTCAAGCGCGCGTGCCCCTCGTGCGTCACCCGGTCGGGGGATGTGGGGGTGGCCGCGGGGCTGGCTCGGGACCGGCCCTCTCGTCACTCCACTCACCTGTGAATCCGCGGTGTATTCGCCGTGTATCCGGCGTGCGTGCGGGGGTGGCCGTGTTTTGGCCATGATTCAGGGCGGAATGAGCGCTTCCGAGGGCATCTCGGCGTCGCGGGCCGACTCCGGAGAGTAGTTGTGGCACGCCGATGCACGCAGCATCACTTACAAAGGGTTATGGTGGAAACCCCCCCTCGGGCCGGTCCGTATCCCCCCCCACGGACCGGCCCGTTTTTTCTGTCCGGCCGCGGGTCCGCCCGCCCCGCCCCGCCTGCCCGTCGCGCCGCCGGCCCGCTATAAGCCCCTACGGGCTCCCTGCGGGACTCCCGTAACGAGGAGTTCACCGGTGCGCCCTCCTGGGTCGTGGCATGGCTGCGCTCTTTCCAGGGCATAAGGCAAGCAGGTCGACGCCCGAACCACGGGTGTCGGATCCTCAGCGGACGGCACGGAGCCGTCCGCCCGGGAGGCCCTTTGCACCAGCCCCACCGTGCGGTCACGGCACGGAAGACGCGGCGGAGGACCGGCCCACGGTCCGCGCCAGTGCAGGGCGGCCCCAAGGGCCTGCGTCCGCCAGGTCCTGGACCCGTCGGCTCATTGACGCCCTCCCGGCCCAGCGTCCACTCCGTCGCTCCCCGACCTCATCCGAGGGGGTACGTCCTTCCGTGGTGACCAGCACAAAGCGCCACAAGCCAGATCGGCGCACCTACGTTCTCGACACCAGCGTCCTGCTGGCCGACCCGAACGCTCTGCACCGCTTCGACGAGCACGAGGTCGTGCTCCCCATCGTCGTGGTCACGGAGCTGGAGGCCAAACGGCACCATCCCGAACTCGGCTACTTCGCCCGGCAGGCCCTGCGCCTGCTCGACGAGTTCCGCGTCCGGCACGGTCGCCTCGACGCCCCCATTCCGATCGGGGACCTCGGCGGCACCGTCCGTGTCGAGCTCAACCACTCGGACCCCAGCGTGCTGCCCACCGGCTACCGCCTGGGGGACAACGACTCCCGCATCCTCGCGGTCGCCCGCAATCTGCAGGCGGAGGGGTACGACGTCACCGTCGTGTCCAAGGATCTCCCGCTCAGGATCAAGGCGTCCTCCGTCGGTCTGCTCGCCGAGGAGTACCGCGCCGAGCTGGCCATCACGGACGCCTCCGGCTGGACCGGAATGTCCGAAGTGACGCTGCCCGGCGAGCAGGTGGACATCCTCTTCGAGGAGGGGCACGTCTACGTCCCCGAGGCCGCCGAGCTGCCCGTGCACACCGGTCTGACCATCCAGTCGGAGCGCGGCAAGGCCCTCGGCCGGGTCACGCCCGACGGCAACGTCCGGCTGGTGCGCGGCGACCGGGAGGCGTTCGGCATCAAGGGCCGCAGCGCCGAGCAGCGCATCGCGCTCGACCTGCTCCTCGACCCGGACGTCGGGATCGTGTCGATGGGCGGCCGGGCCGGCACCGGCAAGTCGGCGCTGGCGCTGTGCGCGGGCCTGGAAGCGGTCCTGGAGCGCCGGCAGCACCAGAAGGTGATGGTCTTCCGTCCCCTCTACGCGGTCGGCGGGCAGGAGCTCGGCTATCTGCCCGGGTCCGAGGCCGAGAAGATGAGCCCCTGGGCACAGGCGGTCTTCGACACGCTGTCGGCGGTCACCAGCCGCGAGGTCATCGAGGAGGTCACCGCACGCGGGATGCTGGAGGTCCTGCCGCTCACCCACATCCGCGGGCGCTCGCTGCACGACGCGTTCGTCATCGTGGACGAGGCCCAGTCCCTGGAGCGGAACGTCCTGCTGACCGTGCTGTCCCGGGTCGGCGCCAATTCACGGGTCGTGCTGACCCACGACGTGGCCCAGCGGGACAACCTGCGGGTGGGGAGGTACGACGGAGTCGTCGCCGTGGTCGAGAAGCTGAAGGGGCATCCGCTCTTCGCGCACGTCACCCTGACGCGTTCCGAGAGGTCCCAGATCGCGGCGCTGGTGACCGAAATGCTGGAGGACGGTCACATCTGACCCGTCTCTGAACCATCCGCGAACTCCGACCCGTGACGGGTCGGTTGTCCGACAATCGGCGCCGTCCGGAAAGGCCAAGAGCCTAGCCGGGCGGCGCCGCGGTGCGTGTGCGTTTCCGGGAATCCCTTGGGCCAAACGGGATGTGAGCTTTCACACGCAACGCAGAATTGCCTCACCCCGTCGGGTTACGGCAGAGTCTCATTCCTGTCAGGCCCCGCATACGACACACCTGTACCCCCAGCGGTACGGCACCACAGCAGCACCAGCCTCAACTCCATAGCAGCGTCGTATGCCGCCCGAGCACCACACGGCGCTCTCCGTCAGGGGAGTTGTCCACCGGGCCCGTGCCTCCCGTGACCAGTAGTTGAGGAGGCCAGCGTCAGGGGCACGATTGCGTCCGCGAGGGTCACCGAAGCGGGCGATGCTGGAAGGAAACCGTGTGAGCCGGATCTCGGTCCGGGGATTCGCAGTGGCCTCGGCCACGGCAGTCACCGCTGTCGGTAGCGTCGTCGGAGTTGCCTCGGGCAGCACCGCGCAGAGCAACGACGCGGAGGCGACGGCAGCCGGCACGACGCTGCTCGCGGACATCCCCATGGGTGAGCAGGCGCAGGTGCAGACCGCGTCCCTGACTCAGCAGGCCGACGTGCAGGCCATCGCCGCGGACGCGACCGCCAAGAAGGGCGCGGAGGAAGCCGCCCGCAAGGCAGCCGCCAAGACCGCCGTGGCCAAGCAGGAGAAGGCCAAGCAGGCGGCCGAGGAGGCCGCCAAGAAGCGCGAGGAGGAGAAGGAGGCGGCCAGTCGCAGCGCCGAGCGCGACTCCACCAGCTTCGCCGTCCAGAGCTCCTACAGCACGGGCCAGATCCAGGCGATGGCCCGTCAGATGGTGCCCAGCGGCCAGTGGCAGTGCTTCAGCAACATCGTGGACCACGAGTCCAGCTGGAACTACCAGGCCGTCAACCCCTCCTCCGGTGCCTACGGTCTCTTCCAGGCCCTGCCCGCGGGCAAGTACGCCTCCGCGGGTGCCGACTGGCGCACCAACCCGGCCACCCAGATCAAGTGGGGCCTCAGCTACATGGACGGCCGCTACGGCAGCCCGTGTGAGGCCTGGGCCTTCTGGCAGGCCAACCACTGGTACTGAGCCCGCCGTCCGCCCGGCGCGGACCCCGCTCAACCTCGCGCAGCCCCTCTCCGTCCTACGGTGAGGGGCTTTCGCGTTGCCGCCCTGTACGGTCGGACCGGACGACTCCGGGGGGAGTGGTGGGGAAAGACGGGGGAAGAGGACGGATCATGTCGCGAGTGCCAGGGTGGCTCGGCCGGCTCGGCGCCGGACTGACGCAGATGAGCGGGCGGTTGGAGCAGCGCCGCCAGGAGGCGCGGCGGGACGCCGTCGACGACACAGGGGTGGGGTCCTCCGCCCAGGGGCCCCCGACCCCCGAGGAAGCGGCGCACGAGTACGCCGCCACGCACCACGCGGTCGTGGTCCGTGACCGCCCCGACCCCGCGCAGGCCGTGCCCTGGGGCGTACGGGTCGCCGCGGAGGCCGGGTGGCGGCTGCTGGTGCTGGCCGGCACCGTGTGGGTGCTCATGCGGGTCATCAGCGCCGTACAGCTGGTGGTGCTGGCGTTCGTCGCCGCCCTGCTGATCACGGCGCTGCTCCAGCCGGCCGTGGCGTGGCTGCGTCGGCACGGGGTGCCGCGCGGGCCGGCCACCGCCCTGACGGCGATCCTCGGGTTCGTGGTGATGGGCCTGATCGGCTGGTTCGTCACCTGGCAGGTCATGGAGAACATCGACAACCTCTCCGACCAGGTCCAGGACGGCATCGACGAACTGCGCAACTGGCTGCTGAACAGCCCCTTCCACGTCACCGACAAGCAGATCAACGAGATCGCCAAGAACCTGCGCGAGGCGGTCGGCGCCAACACCGACCAGATAACGTCCGCCGGTCTGGAGGGCGTCACGGTCGTCGTCGAGGCGCTCACCGGCATCCTGCTGGCCGCCTTCTCGACGCTCTTCCTGCTCTACGACGGCAAGCGCATCTGGCAGTGGACGCTGAAGCTGGTGCCCGCGGCGGCCCGGCCGGGCGTCGCCGGTGCCGGCCCCCGCGCCTGGCGGACGCTGACGGCGTACGTGCGGGGCACGGTGATCGTGGCGCTGATCGACGCCATCTTCATCGGCCTCGGCATCTACTTCCTCGACGTGCCGATGGCCGTGCCGCTGGCCGTGTTCATCTTCCTGTTCGCCTTCATCCCGCTGGTCGGCGCGGTGGTCTCGGGCGCGCTCGCGGTCGTCGTGGCGCTGGTGACACAGGGCGTGTTCGCGGCGGTCATGACCCTCGTGGTGGTGCTGGCGGTGCAGCAGATCGAGGGGCACATCCTCCAGCCGTTCATCCTCGGGCGCGCGGTGCGGGTCCACCCGCTGGCCGTGGTGCTGTCCGTGGCCGCCGGCGGCATGATCGCCGGCATCGGCGGCGCGGTGGTCGCCGTACCACTGGTGGCGGTGACGAACACCGTCGTGGGCTACCTGCGGGCGTACTCCCGCGAGGCCGCCGTACGGCAGGCGGCCAAGCCGCACGGGGCGACCGCCATGGACGCCTCACCGGCGACGGATGCGCCGCCGAAGCCGCCGCCGCCGGAGGCGGAGCCGCAGTCGGACGCCTCCCCGGCGTAGGTCCCGGCGGCACGACGGTCCCGGCGACGCGACGGGCCCCGCCCACCGGAAGGTGGGCGGGGCCCGTCGTATGCGTGCCGCGTGGCGGGACTACTGGTCGGCCAGGACCGCCTCGGCGTCCAGCGTGACGCCGACGGCCTCGACGACGGCGGCGATCTTGAACGCCTCCTGAATCGTCTCGCGGTCCACACCGGCCTTGCGGAGCACCTGCTCGTGCGAGTCCAGGCACATGCCGCAGCCGTTGATGGCGGAGACCGCGAAGGACCACAGCTCGAAGTCGACCTTGTCGACGCCCGGGTTGCCGATGACGTTCATCCGCAGACCGGCGCGCAGGGTGCCGTACTCGTGGTCCGACAGCAGGTGCCGGGTGCGGTAGAAGACGTTGTTCATCGCCATCACGGCGGCGGCCGACTTGGCGGCCTGGTACGCCTCCGGCGACAGGTTCGCCTTCGCCTCCGGCTCCAGCTCGCGCAGGACGATGGGGGAGCGCGAGGCGATGGCGGTCGCCAGCACGGTGCCCCACAGCTGCTGCGCCGGGAGGTCGGAGTTGCCGATGACCGAGCCCAGGTTGAGCTTCAGGTCCTTGGCGTAGTCCGGGACGGCGGACTTCAGGGAGTCGAGGGACATGTCAGATCACTCTCCCGAGAGCAGCGCGACCGGGTCGAGGGTCTCGTCGCCCTTGCTCCAGTTGCACGGGCACAGCTCGTCGGTCTGCAGGGCGTCGAGGACCCGCAGGACCTCCTTGGGGTTACGGCCGACCGAGCCGGCGGTCACCATGGAGAACTGGATCTCGTTGTTCTGGTCCACGATGAACACGGCGCGCTTGGCGAAGCCGTCCTCGCCCTCGATGCCGAGGTCGCGCATCAGCTCGTGCTTGGAGTCCGCCATCATCGGGAAGGGCAGGTCACGCAGGTCGTCGTGGTCCTTGCGCCAGGCGTGGTGGACGAACTCGGAGTCGCCGGAGAAGCCGAGGACCTGGGCGTCACGGTCGGCGAACTCGTCGTTCAGCTTGCCGAAGGCGGCGATCTCGGTCGGGCACACGAAGGTGAAGTCCTTGGGCCACGCGAAGATGACCTTCCACTGACCCTCGTAGGTCTTGTGGTTGATCTGCTGGAACTCCGCGCCCTTCTCCAGCGAGACGCAGGCGGTCAGATCGAACTCGGGGAACTTGTCACCGACAGTGAGCACACGCTCTCCTTGCAGCGAGGAAACACCCGTTTTGTCGGTGTTTCCCATGGGTTGGACGTTCTTGATGTTGGCACAGGGTGCATTGATTAGTGAAATAGCTACACTCGGTCGAGTTGATCGGAGGTGGCTATTAGTGTCCGGTAAGAAGAGGCAGCCCAGCCTCGCCCAGCTGCGGGCTTTCGACGCGGTCGCGGAGCACCTGCATTTCCGCGACGCCGCCGCGGCGATCGGGATGAGTCAGCCCGCGCTCTCGGGCGCCGTCTCCGCGCTGGAGGAGGCACTGGGTGTCACCCTCCTGGAGCGCACGACGCGCAAGGTGCTGCTCTCCCCGGCCGGCGCCCGGCTCGCGGTGCGAACGAAGGCGGTACTGGCGGAGGTCGGCGCGCTGCTGGAGGAGGCGGAGGCGGTACGGGCGCCCTTCACCGGCGCGCTGCGGCTCGGCGTCATCCCGACCGTGGCGCCGTACCTGCTGCCGACGGTGCTGCGCCTCGTCCACGACCGCTACCCCGACCTCGACCTCCAGGTCCACGAGGAACAGACCGCGAGCCTCCTGGACGGCCTCACCACCGGCCGCCTCGACCTGCTGCTGCTCGCCGTCCCGCTCGGCGTGCCCGGGGTCACGGAACTCCCCCTCTTCGACGAGGACTTCGTACTCGTCACCCCGCTCGACCACCGGCTCGGCGGCCGGGAGGGGATCGACCGCTCGGTGCTGCGCGAGCTGAACCTGCTGCTCCTCGACGAAGGCCACTGCCTGCGCGACCAGGCGCTGGACATCTGCCGGGAGGCGGGCCGCGCGGGTGTCCCCGCGACGACCACGGCCGCCGGTCTGTCCACCCTGGTCCAGCTGGTGGCGGGCGGCCTCGGGGTCACCCTGCTGCCCCGCACCGCGGTCCGCGTGGAGACCTCCCGCTCCACCCAGCTCCTCACCGCCTCCTTCACCGACCCGGCCCCGACCCGCCGCATCGCCCTCGCCATGCGCACGGGCGCGGCCCGCGGCGCGGAGTACGAGGAGCTGGCCGCGGCGCTGAGGGAGGCGATGGGGGACCTGCCGGTACGGACGGTCGCTGCCTGAGGCCCCGCCCGTCCCGTACTTCGGTCGCTGCCTGAGCCCCGCCCGTCCCGTACTCCCTGCGGGCCCGGGCCGGCCCGGGCGCGCGCGTGGGGCCCGTGCCTCGTGGACACGGACCCCAACACCCGCCGCCCGCGCGGCTACTCGGTGCGCAGCCCTTCCGGCCGCATCAGCCGCAGCAGCGGAGGCAGGCTGCACAGCGTCACCGCCAGGACGACCGCCGCGCCGATGCCGGTCATGGACAGGACGCCGGTCCAGTCGACGCGGACCGGGGTGTCCGTCATCTTCAGGAGGACCGTGCCCAGGGCCAGGCCGACCACCGAGGCCAGCAGCAGGCCCAGCGCGATGGGGATCGCCGTCTGCCACAGCACCGACAGGCTCAGGGTGCGGCGCCGGGTGCCGAAGGCGACCAGGGCCGACAGGAGCCTCTTGCGTTCGCGCAACTGCTCCAGCTGCGAGATCAGCAGACTGGCACCGATCAGCGCCAGCACACAGGTCGCCCCGACGAACAGGCCGGTGCGGATGGCGTCGAACCGGTCGGTGCGCTCCGTCGCGGACCACGTCACGGCGTCGGCCAGCGGGTGGACGGCCTCCGTGGTGTTCCGCACGTGGTCCTTCACGTCCGGCACCGACTCGTCGAGCCGGAGGTAGGCGTGCCCGTCGAGGGCGGGAGCCATCGCGGACGACATCGCCTTCGGGGTGAGCAGGAACCCGCCCCGGTCGGTCCCGGCGAGCAGCCCGGGACGCGGCTTCGCCGTCTTCACGCCCTGCGGCACCGTCCAGGGGGCCTCCTGGCTCCTCGGGCCTCCCTCGTAGGACGGGTCGACGTACAGCTTCCGGCCCGCCACGGCCATCTCCATGGGGTCCACGTCGCCGTCCCACTCGGCACCCCGGACGGCGAACACGTCCCCGTCCGCGCACGAGTCCAGCTTGGCGATCTCCCGCAGTGACGCGCAGGTGCCCACCGTCATCGTCGTGCCGTTCTCCGGATCCCGGGCACGGTCGCCGACCCAGCCCTCGGAGTAGTCGAAGACCGCCTTCACACCCTTGGTGTCCCGCAGCTTCTCGGCGGCCGGGGCCACCGGCACGTCGCTCGGCAGCTGCACCTCCATCTGCGCCAGCGACACGTCCTGCCCGGTGGGTTTGGTGTAATCGCCGTCCACGCCGGTGAACAGCATCTGCAGCGCGATCGCCCCGGCGACGGCCACCGCGATGCCGTTGACCATGCGGGCCGCCGTACCGCTGCTCATCTGCAGCCTGCGCACGGCCAGTTGCCAGGCCACCCCGCCCGCACCGAGCCGGGCCACGACCGTCTCCACGATCCACGGCAGCAGCGCGGTCACACCGACCAGGAGCAGGACCACACCGCCGGTGACCATGTACTGGTTGAAGTCACCGCCTTCGCGCCCGTTGCCGATCATCGGGTAGAGCAGCGCCAGCCCGGCCAGCGGCAGCAGCAGCCGCCACCACAGCCGGCGCCGGGCCGGCCGCCCCGAGCGGACCACGCCGAGCGGTTCGATGACCACGCCGCGCAGCGCGAGCAGCGTCACCAGCACCGCCGCCGCCGGCACCGCCACCGCGACCAGCAGCGCCAGCAGCGGAGACGGGTTCAGATAGCTCGGGAACACGCTGATGTCGAAGACCTCGGCCGATCCGGCGAGCTGCCGCCCGACCAGGAAGAATCCGGCGCCGAAGACCAGCCCGAGCACCGCGCCCGCCAGGGCCTCACCGGCGGCGATCCGCCGGGTCATGCGGCTGTCGGAACCCACCAGCCTGAGCGCGGCCAGCCGCCGGTCCCGCCGCTCGCCGCCGAATCGCACGGCCGCGGCGATGAACACCGCGACCGGCATCAGCAGCACCACGAAGACGACCAGGATCAGCAGGAGGAGCACCGGGTCGGAGTCCTCCTCGGTCGGATCCGGGTCCCCGAACCGGTCGATACGGGTGACCCTGCTGCCGTCGATCCGCGGCGCGAGTCCGTCGCCGCCCCGGTAGAAGGCGAGTTCACTGGAGCCGATCAGCCCGCTCTCCCCGATGGTGCCGGCGATCCGGTCCGGCAGCCGCTCACGCAGCAGCGCGCCCGAGTCCGACTCCAGCAGCTCCTTCAGCGCCGGGGAGACCACCATCTCGCCGACCGCCGGGAACTTTTCCAGACCCGGCGGCAGCGGTGCCCGCGGACCCTCGGGCTCCAGCGCCCGGCCCCGCACGTCGTCGTCGCGGAAGTCACTGTCGACGTCGGCGACCACGACGGTGTCGTCGGCCTTCGGTATCCGCTCCAGCGAGAAGGTGAAGTCCGTACGGTCACTCTCCCGTTCGTGCCGGACCTCGAGCGCGTTCGGGACGGCCGTCGTCAGCAGGAGCAGCGCCACACCGAGTCCGACGCCGACGGCCGTCAGCGCGGCCCGGGTCCACCCCTCGCGGCCGCCGGTGAAGGCGAAGCGGACGCCCAGCACCAGGTCCGCGGCCCACTGACGCACGTTCATACGACGCGCTCCATGTCCCGGGACTTGCCGTCCCGTACGACGATCTCGCGGTCGGAGTAGGCCGCCACCCGCGCCTCGTGCGTGACCAGGACCACGGCCGCGTTGGTGGAGCGCGCGGCGTCAGTGAGGAGTTCCATCACGCGCTCGCCGTTGAGGGAGTCCAGCGCGCCGGTCGGCTCGTCGGCGAAGAGCACCCGCGGGTTGGTGACCAGGGACCGCGCCACCGCGACCCGCTGGCCCTGGCCGCCGGAGACCTCGCCGGGCCGCTTCTTGCTCAGGTCGTCGACCTCCAGCCGCTCCATCCAGGACAGTGCGGCCCGCTCGGCCTCCTTGCGGGCGGTGCCGTTCAGGCGGAGCGGGAGGGCGACGTTCTCGACGCAGGTCAGCTCCGGGACGAGCTGGCCGAACTGGAACACGAACCCGAACTCGGAGCGGCGCAGGGCGCTGCGCTCGGAGTCGCTCATGGCCGACAGCTCACGCGCGTTGTACGTGATGGTCCCCGAGTCGGGCGGCACGATGCCGGCGAGGCAGTGCAGCAGCGTCGACTTGCCGGAGCCGGAGGGACCCATCACGGCGACGACCTCGCCGGGGTGGATGGAGAACTCCGCGCCGTCGAGGGCGAGGGTGGGGCCGTACGCCTTGCGCAGCTGTTCGGCCGAGAGCAGGGAACCTGCGGGGGGAGTCATCGGGCTACCGCCTCACGGAGCTTGTCGAGGCGCGCCGCGGTCAGCTCCAGCCACCGCAGGTCGGCCTCCAGATGGAACAGGGCGTGGTCGCAGACGAGCTGGTCGGCGAGGTCGCCCTTGCGCTTGCGGTCGGTGAGGATGCGCATGCTGCGCAGGTGCTCCGACCGCTGGGTGTCGAGGAGGTCGGCGGCGTCGCGGTGGGTGAGCAGCGCGAGGACGACCTTGGTGTACAGCGTCGACTGGAGGTACGGCTCGGGCTTCTCCGGCGTGGCGAGCCACTGCTGTACGTCGGTGATCCCCGCGTCGGTGATGGCGTACCGCTTGCGCTCGGGACCGTCGCCCGCCTCTATGCCGTCGACGACGACGAGGCCGTTCTTCAGCAGGCGGGACATCGTCGAATAGACCTGGCCGTAGTGGAGCGGCCGGTCGTGACCGAACTTCTCGTCGAAGGCGCGCTTCAGGTCGTAACCGTGGCGCGGTCCTGACTCCAGGAGTCCCAGAAGGGTGTGACCGATGGACATGCGGAGCACTCTACACACGGTGTATACGCCGCATGTATACGCCCTGTGCAGAGTTCGTGCCCGGCGGTGCGGGACCGCAGGTCGGAGCCGATTGTCACGGTTCCGAAACTACGGAAGCCGCGCCTCCGCGAGATGCGGGGCGCGGCTCTTCGTCAGGGTCGGTCACGACTGCGGCGTGGGCCCCGGGCCGCCTCTCGGCGGGCGGCCCCTGCGCGGCAACGGCCCCGCGTCGCCGGGCAGCCGCCCGGCCTCGGCCAGCGCCCTGCGCAGCAGGAACTCGATCTGGGCGTTGGCCGAGCGCAGGTCCTCGCCCGCCCAGCGGGCCAGCGCCTCGTACACCTGGGGGTCCAGCCGCAGCAGTACCTGCTTGCGCTGCTGCGGCCGGCGCTTCGGGGTGGGGCCCCCGGACGGGGGGCCCTCGGGCGGCGAGCCCTCGGGCGGGGGCGTCACTGGTAGAGCGTCCCCGTGTTCAGGACCGGCTGGGCGGCGCGGTCCCCGCAGAGCACGACCATCAGGTTGGACACCATGGCCGCCTTCCGCTCGTCGTCCAGTTCCACGATGTCCTGCTCGCTGATCCGGGCGAGCGCGGCCTCGACCATGCCGACGGCGCCGTCCACGATCTGCCGCCGCGCCGCGACCACCGCGCCGGCCTGCTGCCGCTGGAGCATCGCCGAGGCGATCTCCGGTGCGTAGGCGAGGTGGGTGAAGCGGGACTCGATGATCTGCACGCCGGCCGCCTCCACGCGCGCGTGCAGTTCGACGGCGAGCTTCTCGGTGATCTCCTCCGCGTTGCCGCGCAGCGAGAGCCCGTCCTCCTCGTGGGCGTCGTACGGGTACTCGATGGCGATGTGCCGCACGGCCGCCTCGGTCTGGGTGGAGACGAACTCGACGTAGTCGTCCACCTCGAAGGTGGCCTGCGCGGTGTCCTCCACCCGCCACACCACGACCGCGGCCAGCTCGATCGGGTTGCCGTAGGCGTCGTTGACCTTCAGTACGGCCGTCTCGTGGTTGCGCACCCGGGTCGAGATCTTGGTGCGCGAGGTGAACGGGTTCACCCAGCGCAGCCCGTCCTGCCGGATCGTCCCCCGGTACCGGCCGAAGAGCTGCACCACGCGGGCCTCGCCCGGCGCGACCATGTTCAGCCCGCACATCGCGAGGAAGGCCGCGAGGGCGATCACGATGCCTCCGATGATGAGCCCGGCCTTCCCGCCGGTGGAGGACACCGCGGTGGCGGAGGCGATCAGGCCGGCGCCGGCGAGCAGGCCGACCAGCCCCAGCAGCAGCGCGAGGCCGCCGCCGATGCTGTGCGCCTGGTTCTCCCGTACGCGGGGTGCCGGCATCTCGGGCACATCCGCGGTGACCTGCGGGGCATCGTGCGTGGACATGGGTGGTCCCCCTTATCTTCGATCTAGCTAAGTGATATCACTTTACCCGAGAGCGGCAACCTTGAACCCCCTTCGAACGTCGGTTCCTAGGGAACGGGTGCTGATTCTCACGTCCGTACAAGGCCGGATCGGTAGCCGTTTGTCATATCTCCCGGTGTTAGCTTTCTGAGCTGACCTGAGCGACGAACCTGTGTGACGCGTGAGCGAGACGTGCACACGGATGACCGAAGCGGAGCGGATCGGACCCATGGGACGAGCGGAAGAGAGAAGAGCGCGACAGCGCGGTGGCCGCCGCGCGGCGCCCAAAAGCCGCCGTTCGTCGGGCGCGGGCCAGAAGAGCGGCATACGCCGCCTGTTCACCTGGAAGAAGATCGTCGGCACGTTCTTCGGCCTCTGCCTGCTCGGCATGGGCGCCTTCATCGTGCTGTACATGGTGATCGACATCCCCGAGGGCAACCCCGAGGCCGATCTCCAGAGCAACGTCTACAAGTACAGCGACGGCAGCGTCATGGCCCGCACGGGTGAGCGCAACCGCGAGATCGTGGACCTGGCCAAGGTGCCCAAGGACGTCCAGCGCAGCTTCGTCGCCGCCGAGAACAAGACCTTCTACGAGGACGCGGGCGTCGACCTCAAGGGGACCACGCGCGGCGTGCTCAACACGCTCTCCGGCAAGGGCGCGCAGGGCGGTTCGACGATCACCCAGCAGTACGTCAAGAACTACTACCTGTCCCAGGAACAGACCGTCTCCCGCAAGCTCAAGGAGCTGGTCATCTCCCTGAAGCTGGACCGGGAGAAGTCCAAGGACTACATCCTCGCCGGCTACATGAACACCAGCTACTACGGCCGCGGCGCCTACGGCATCCAGGCCGCCGCCCAGGCGTACTACCGCGTCGACGCCGAGGACCTGACGGTCGAGCAGGGCGCCTACCTCTCCGCGCTGCTCCAGGCCCCGAACCAGTACGACTGGGCGATCGCCAGCGAGACCGGCAAGAAGCTGGCCCAGGAGCGCTGGAACTACGTGCTGGACAACATGGTCGAGCAGAAGTGGCTGGGCGCGAGCGAGCGCCAGGGCATGACGTTCCCGGTGCCCAAGGCGCCCAAGGCCGCCGCCGGGATGGAGGGCCAGACCGGATACCTGGTGAAGGCGGCCAACTACACGCTCGAGAAGCAGCTCGTCGCCCAGGGCGCGGCCGAGGACATGAAACAGGCCGAGACCCTGGTGGAACTCGGTGGCTACACCGTCACCCTCAACATCGACAAGAAGAAGCAGGCCGCGCTGGAGGAGTCGGTCAAGGCCAAGCTCACCAGCAAGCTGGACCCGAAGAAGCGGGACGTCGACGCGGACGTCCAGGCCGGCGCCGTCTCCGTCGACCCGAAGACGGGCGGCGTCCTGGCGATGTACGGCGGCGTGGACTACGTGAAGCACTACACGAACAACGCCACCCGCGACGACTACCAGCCCGCCTCCACCTTCAAGCCGGTGATCCTCGCTGCCGCCGTCGACCAGGACGCCGAGACCCAGGACGGCGTGCCGATCACGGCCAACACGATGTACGACGGCACGAGCAGGCGTCCCGTGATGGACGGTGACCAGAAGGTCGGCTTCGCGCCCCCGAACGAGGACGACGTCGACTACGGCGACATCGACGTCCAGGAGGCGATGAACAAGTCCGTCAACTCCGTTTTCGCGCAGATGGGCGTCGACGTCGGCATGACCGAGGTCATGAAGGTCGCCTCCGCGCTCGGCATGAACACCGAAGGTGACGACCCCGTGCCCGCGCAGACCCTGGGCAGTATGGGGGCGAGCCCCCTGGAGATGGCCGGCGTCTACGCCACCCTCGACAACCACGGCAAGAAGGTCACCCCGCAGATCGTCAAGTCGGTCGAGCACAAGGACCGCACCATCGAGATACCCGAGGCCATCGGCGAGCAGGTGATCAGCGAGCAGGCCGCCGACACGGTGACCTCCGTGCTCACCGGCGTGGTCGACGACGGTACGGCCAGGACGTCCGTACGGGAGAACCCGCTGCGCGACGGCCAGCAGGTGGCCGGCAAGACCGGTACGTCCGACGACAACAAGTCGGCCTGGTTCACCGGCTTCACCCCCGGCCTGGTCACCTCGGTGGGTCTGTTCGGCGAGGACGACAAGACCCAGGACCACGTGCCCATGTACAACGCCGCCGGCGTCGACCACCGCGTCAACGGCGGTGGCCCCCCGGCGGAGATCTGGGCCGCGTACACCTTCGGCGTCATGGACGAGGTCACCAAGTTCGACCTGGACACCAAGCAGGGCGCAGCGGTGAAGCCGAGCAGGTCGCCGTCGGTCAGCCAGTCGCCGAGCCAGTCGCCGACGCAGGAGGAGACCCAGGAGGAGTCGCCCTCCCAGGAGCCGACGACCCAGGAGCCGTCGTCCGAGGCGCCGACGACCGAGGCCCCCTCCCAGTCACCGTCGCAGTCGCCGTCGAACAGCCCGTCCACCGAACCGCCGCCGGACGGCGGCGGGTCCGACGAGACAGGAGACCCGGAGGTCCCGGACGGCGACCGGCAGCAGCGATAGGGGGCCTCCCGCGGTGTTCGGGCGGTTCCCGCACGGGAGCCGCCCGAACGGGACGCCACGTCGACGTGCAGTCGTCAGCGGGTCATACGTAGCGGCGAGCGCGACGACGCTGTGCCGGTACGCTCATGTCGGCCTCCTGGCCGGCGCCCTTTCCAGGGGTGACGTCCCAGGCGCGAAGCTTCTCGGCGAGTTCGGCCAGCTTCTCGTCCTCGGGCCCGACGTCGATGGAGAAGAGCGCCTCGTCCGGGGTCCGGTCGTCGCCGCCCCAGGCGACGACGCCTTCGCAGTCCGCGAGGATGTCGCCGATCAGAAGCTCCTGAGTGGGGAAGAAGCCTCCGCGCTGACCGGGCGGGTAGTGGCCGGGGCGGATCTTCACGGCAGTACCGGAGGCGAGATTGGACTCGGCCTGCCGCTGGTGGACCGTGTCCGGCGCCTGCCAGCCGACGACGTCACCGCGGCGCAGCTCGTCGATCTCGTAGTGGAAACGACGTATCACGTGGGCGAGGACGGTCTCGACGTCGCCCATACGGACCTTGATGTCCACACCGGTGCCCGGCACGGGCCGGGTGTAGATGCTGCCCCGGCTGTCGGTGACCTTCTCCATCTCCCATCCGTTCAGGGACCTTCGCCCGGCCAGGGCATGGTCTCTGCGCTCCCGGGCGCGCTTCACGGCCGCACGGACGGCGTCCTTGGTCGGTTTGCCGTCCTGCGCGTAGCCCGGGCGGACCATCGCCTGTGATCCCAGTACCGCGCCGACGGCGACGGCGGTGCCGCGGAACAGGGCCGTGCGACGGGACATACGTGTGGTCACGTGGTCTTCTCCTTCTTGTCGTTGTGTGCTTCGGCGAAGCTGAAGGCGGTCAGGAGGAAGGCGGAGACACCGAGCAGCCCGAAGACCGGAGTGACGTAGCCCGGCACCGCGACGTCATGGGTCTCGCCGTCGTCTGCGACGCACCCGAAGGCGGGGGGGAGGTAGGTCGCCTCGTAGGCCACGAGCTTCCGCCCGTTCAGTGCCTCGTGGCAGGCGTCCGCCTGTCCGCTCTCGTCCAGTACCGCCAGGTGCAGGACGCCCCAGGTGTACATGCCGACCGCGCAGGCGCCGGCCACCAGACCGCCGGTCCGCAGCCCGGCCGTCAGACCGCGGTGTCTGCCGCGAAGAGTGCGGATGCCGCGGACGATGCCGAAGACACCGAGGCCTGTGGTGGCGACGAGTCCGGCGAAGGCCAGGACGATGACTGTGGCCGGGTCGTGTCCGGCGAACGGGGCGTCTGGTGCCATGGCTCCTGTCCTGCCTCACATGTTCCGGGAGATGGAGTGGTACTTCTCCAGCACGTAGTACAACGGCATCCGCTTCTTGGCGTCGGTGAAGGCCGGCTCGAACGGCCCCTGGTAGCGGCGCAGGACCTCGTAGATCTCGTTGTCGGTGTACGACAGGGTGGGCTGGCGCAGCGCCGGTGAGTCGTCGTCGCCGCCGGGCTTCCCGTCGATGTCCCACCGGTCGATCATGACGACGCTGGTCAGTGCGAACTCCTCGTCGTCACGGGCCTTCTTCCAGACGTCGTACTTGTCCTGGTCGCTGGCCGGGTCACGGTAGGGCTGCCCCGTCGCGTAGCCCTTGTCCAAGGCGTGGTTCCACGCGGGAATCAGGGTTTGGGCGCGCTGCTGAGCGATCCCGGTGGAAGGGTCCTGTGCGAGGAACTTGCCGGTGGTGTTGAAGGTGCTGATGACGGCGAGTTCGGCGGCCTCGTCCACCGGGTCGATGTGTCGCATTTCCCAGTAGGCGGTGGCCTGGATCAGGGCCTTGCGCAAGTTGTGCCTGTTGGACAGGCTCGTGATCAGCTCGTCGTGCTCGACGCAGACGGTGTCGAAGCACTTCCAGTGCTGGTAGGTGCGGGTGCCTCCGTCGTTGGGATACCCGATGGACTCCATGTACTTGCCGACGTCCGTCATCATGGCGTCGACGAGCCCGGAGTCGAGCCGCACGTCCGCCTTGACCGCACGAGGCGGATCGAAGGACCCTTGGCCGGTGTCCCGGCCGGAAGCGATGTTGTTGTCGAGGTTGATCGCTCCGGCGCCCGAGCCGATGGTGCGGGTGACGATCTGGTCGTAGGCCCAGTCCGGGGGCAACGGGTAGCCGAAGTTTCCGGAGAAGCCGGACGACATGTCGGACACGAACGACGCCGTGGAGTGACCGGCCTCGCCCACGCGGGTGCACACGTTGCGCGGACCGTACACGCCGATCTCGAACCGGTTGCCGTCGTCGGCCACGGCGTCCTCGATGCCCTTGAAGTGGGGGAGGACGTTGTTGGTGACCTGGTGGTCGAGGGCGTCGAAGTCGACGGCGAAGTAGATCCTCGTCCCGCGCCTGAAACCGTGGTCGAGGGCCGCGTTGATGGCGGCCTGCGCCGCGGCGCGGCCGAGCGGGTAGCTGAAGCCGTCGGCTCCGCGTCCGTAGGTCTGATAGATCGGGTAGCAGCGCAGACCGTTGTCGGCGATCGTCTGCAACTCACCCGGCTGGATGGCCTTCTCGGCGGTGCTGCCGCTCGGCGTGGGATCGGGGTTGGTCAGGTAGCGGCCGACATACGTGATGCCATGGGCCTTCAGCGTCTCGGCACGAGCCGGGGTGATCTTGGTGACGCCGTCGCAGGCTTCGCCTCTGCGGCTCTGGTCGCCGTAGGAGACCAGAAGAGACGCCCAGGTGGAGAAGTCTCCGATGCCGGTGACGGGCAGCTTGACGAACGACTGGAACTTCTCGGTTTCGGTCTTCACCGTGGCGGTGAAGTTACCGAAGGGCACCGGCCGCCTGTTCAGGATCATCGCGGCGGTGAACAGCGACGCCCAGGTGCCGGCCGTACCGGCGGCAACGGTGTGCTGCCTCAAGCCGGCCTGTGTGCCGGGCCCGAAGACACCGTTGGCGACACCGTCGGCCATACCGAGTTCGTACTGGATGGCCAGAAGCATCGACTTCGACACATCACGGGAGTTGTGGCCGTCGCAGGGGATGAGGTAGAAGTCCTGCCGGTCGACGTAACGCCAGTTGAGCCACTGCTGAATGCTGCGGATGGCCTCGGAACCGCCGTTCACCACGACGTAGGCGTCCATGTTCAGCAAGCCCTTGACGACCTTCGGCTCCAGGCTGCCGCCCGGGAACTTGCCGTCTACGCCCATGTTGGCCTTGAGATCCGTCACGCCGCTCTCGACGCGGGAGTTGTACGTCCCGTCGATCTCACCGCCGTCGTAACCCTTGCAGTACAGCGCGGACTGGATGATGCGGCAAAAGTTGGCCGAGGGCACTGTGGAAGCGTCCAGCTTCGGAAACTTTGACCGCAGTGTGCTCAGGGTCGTGGGGCCGAAGTTGTTTGACAGAGAGGAGATGCCCATTTCGTACTGGAGAGCTCTGGTGAGGGCGTACATGACGGGCCAGCCGGTCCGGCCGTTCTCCTCCAGCTTGGATATGCCCAGGGTCGCACCGTCGTTGTACGTCGTGTTCACGAACTTTTGGGCACGCAGCACCATCTCGTCGGCCACTAAATCTCTCCTTTGCAGGGTGTGAGTGAGGTGGAACATGCCCGTCCAGTGGACGGGTGGGGCGAAATAATTCGTGGCACAGGACTCTGCGGCGCGGTCAGGATCCGCAGCTGCGCAGGACCAGGCGCTGTGATGGCGCAGGCCGCCCGGTACGAGTCCTGTGAACGTTTCTGCAAATGCCTGAAGTTGGCGCTGCCCGGCGTGCGGGCATCGTGCAGGAGCTGCTCAGCGCCAAAATTTTGCAGGGCGCACACACATGATCAAGTCCGAAATGACGTCATGTGGCTTTTGTGATCCGTATGTGAAGGTCTTCGTAATGCGAAGGTGACCGCACTGATATGGAGAGTGTGCACAACTGTCAGCAGGGCTGCAGCGTCCGCGCGTTGCTCAACCAGCGTTTTGCAAACGCACGTCGGCTGGTCAATGAGCCTTTTGGTGGTTCAGTCGGGCTGTGTTTAGGATGACGGCTGCTCAGGTGACCCTGTCCGTGCATCACCATCGGACCGTGCAAAAGGGTTGTCTTCTCGTTCCTTGCCTGGGCGGAAATATGCCGGGCAGATTCCCTGACCGACCCCTTCTGAAGAAGAGAAGATTTCATGCGTACTTTCGTCCGCGCCTGTCTGACCGGCTGTGCGGCAGCCCTGCTGGCGGTTACGACTTCGACCTCGGCCCACGCCGGCGAAGACATCGCCGTGTTCGCTCCCGCCGACTGGAACGAGGCCCCGAAGGACACGTGGGGCGGGAAGGCCAACTTCAAGGCATACGGGGAAATACTGTCCATCACTGACATGTCGAGTGACGGCCACTCCGTCGTCGCCGTCATCACGTACCCGGGAGGGGGCACCCAGTACTGGTGGAACAGCAACGGCGCCGGCACGACGAGAAAGGTCGACCTGGAGATCGCGGAGAACGGGGCCGTATACCTCAGGGCCTGTCTCGCTGAGTGGTCCGGGACTCCCACCGGGGGAATCATGTGGGACAAGTGCGGCTCGGGGTCTCAGGGCTCTGCCTGAGCCGACGGAGGTTCGGGTACGGAGCGACTCATCCGCTCCGTACCCGCCGGATTGATGTCTCAGCCGCGGTTCAGCTCGAACCACACCACCTTGCCCGTGCTCAGCCGGGTCGCGCCCCAGCGCCGGGCCAGCCGGTTCACCAGGTACAGCCCGCGCCCGCCCTCGTCGGTGGCGCGCGCCTGCCGCAGCCGGGGCAGCTGGGGCACGTCGTCGCCGACCTCGCAGCGCAGCACGTCCGTGCGCAGCAGCCGCAGGGTGACCGGCCGGGAGGCGTACCGCACGGCGTTGGTCACCACCTCGCTGACGAGCAGCTCCACGGCGTCCGTGAGGTCCTCCATGCCCCAGCGGGCCAGCGCGCGCCGGGCCAGCCGACGGGCCCGGCCGGGCGCCGCGTCCTCCGGGTCCAGGAACCAGTACGCCACGTCGCTGGGCGCGATGCCGTCGAAGCGGGCGGCGAGCAGCGCGATGTCGTCGTCCCGGTCGCCGGGGCCGAGCATGTCGAGGACCTCGTCGCACAGGGCTTCCAGGGGCGGCGGATGGTCCGGGCCGGTGAGCTGCGCGGTCGCCGCGAGGCGCTCCCGCAGCTGCTCTATGCCGGTCCACACGTCCCGCAGCCGGGACTCGACCAGCCCGTCCGTGTAGAGGAGCAGGGTCGCGCCGGCGGGGGCGTCCAGCTCCACGGCCTCGAAGTCCACGCCGCCCACGCCGATCGGGGCGCCGGCCGGCACCCGCAGCACCTCGGCGTGGCCGCCCAGGTGCAGGAGGACGGGCGGCGGATGGCCGGCGTTGGCGACGGTGATGCGGTGCGACACCGGGTCGTACACCGCGTAGAGGCAGGTCGCCATGCGGTCGGTGCCCAGGCGCTGGGCCTGCTCGTCGAGGTGGTGCAGCACCTCCTGCGGGGGCAGGTCGAGCCCGGCCAGAGTCTGCGCGGTGGTCCGCAGCTGGCCCATGATGGCCGCCGACGTCATGGAGTGGCCCATCACGTCCCCGACGACCAGCGCGACCCGGCTGCCGGGCAGCGGGATGGCGTCGTACCAGTCGCCGCCGACCCGCGCGGTCTCGGCGGCCGGGAGGTAGCGGGAGGCCAGCCGTACGCCGGTGCAGCGCGGCAGGTTCTCCGGGAGCATCGTGCGCTGCAGCTCGTCGGCGATGTACGCCTCACGCCCGTACAGCACCGCCTTGTCGATGCCGAGGGCGCTGTGCGTGGCCAGCTGCGCGGCGACCAGCAGGTCGTCGGCCTCGAAGGCGACGCGCTCCGGGCCGCGCAGGAACAGGGCGGCGCCGATCACGCGGCGCCGGCCGCGCAGCGGCGCGAGGATCGCCCGGCGGCCGTCGGGCACGGCGAACTCGCCTCCGTCGCCGAGCAGTTCCGGCAGCGCGGCGCGGGCGGCCGGGGTGTCCGTGAAGACCGGACGGACCCCGCGCAGCACCTCGGCGAGCGCGCTGCCCGGCCGTACCTCGCACAGTTCGGAGCCGACCGCCTCCAGCTCGGAGGGTTC
The DNA here is from genome assembly GCF_042740985.1 of Streptomyces sp. NPDC058985. Classification (NCBI taxonomy): domain Bacteria; kingdom Bacillati; phylum Actinomycetota; class Actinomycetes; order Kitasatosporales; family Streptomycetaceae; genus Streptomyces; species Streptomyces sp. NPDC058985. Next base: position 162,880 of record NZ_JBHYJX010000007.1, read on the forward strand.
CGGCTGGGCGGCCGGGACGAAGCCGCCCTCGGTGTCCCGCTCGGCCGGTATCCGGTCGGTGCGCCGCAGCCGCAGCACCAGCGGGCCGGTGGGGCGCTCGTCGCCGACCGGCAGTGGCTCGCGCAGGTAGACGAGGATCGCGTCGGCGAACGTCGGCACGGTGGCCCGGCACAGGCCCATCACGATCTCGTCCAGGTCCATGCCCCGGGCGATCCGCCGGGTCGCGGCTCCCACGAACCGCAGCCGGTCCCCGTCCCGCCGCATCGGCGTGGGCTGCCCGGGCGCGGTGGGCTGCCCGGTCCGCCGCTCCGGCTCCGGTGCGGCCCGGCGGTCCGTACCGGGCGGCGGCGCGGGCGCGGACGGCACGCCGCCCGGCTGCACCGGGACGCCCTCGGCCGCGGGCCGCGGGCGGTGCGTGTCGGGCTCGGCGGCCTGCTCGGCAACCGGCTGGGCGTGCTCGTAGGCGCCGGGGGAGTCGGTGGCCGCCGTGGGCGGTGTCTCTCCCGCGCGTCCCTGTGCCGGTAACGCGGACCCGGAGGCGCGCGGCTCCACGGGGGTACGCATGAGCGCCCCGCGGGGATCCGTGGGGTCGGCGCCCGTCATCGGGCGGTCGAAGGAGGTCGGGTGCTCCGTCACGCGTGTCGAATCCATCCGTCCGGGACTGCGCGCGGCGCGTGCAGTTCGTCCCGCAGAAATCCCGATACCCGGAATACGTGCCCGAGGAACGGGGTTCCCGCGTGGTCAGAGGCTGTTGCTGTGTCACCGGCGGGCCGTCGGCGGCCCGTCTCCCTGTTGCCCTCGTACCCCTCGCTCACGTCCTGCCGCCCCTCGGTGACGATCGGTCAAGCACAGCGCACGCTCCGCCGGTTGCCGTTGCCGCGCTCCCTTGCGGAGGACGATCCTACGTTTCTTGCCCGGGGGCACTTCAAGGGTCTCATGAGGACACGTGCGCGGGCGTGCGATCCCAGTCCCCCGGCAGCGACGGTACCGCCCACGCCGGATCGGGGCGCCAGTCCTCCCAGCCGTCGGAGAACGGCGAGCCCCAGGCGCGGATCTCCGCGACCGCGGCCCGGCCCGCCGCCCGCACCCGCTCGGCCTGCCCGGCGTCCATCAGCCGGTCCCGCAGGGCCTGCGCGAACTCGTCCTCGTCCCGCCAGTACCAGGTGCGGTCCGGGTGGACGGAGATGTCCAGGAAGTGGTCCTCGGAGTCGACACCGCCCTCCCAACGGGTCAGCGGCTCCTCCAGGTTCACGTACCAGTTCTTGAACCGCCAGCCCGGATCCCAGAACAGCCACACCGACCAGGGCTCGCCGGGCCGCGCCAGCTTCAGCACCCCGGTGCCGAACCACCGGTCGCGCTGCACGGTGCGCGGCTTGGTGTAGCGCGAGGCCAGCGGCTCCAGGTGCACGGGCGTACCGTCGGCGAGCACCGGCTTCACGCACTCGGTGCCGGGCGCGAGCCAGACCGCGAGCAGGTCGGCGTCGTCCCGTACGACGGTGACGGGGCGCGCGATGTGGAAGCGCGGGCCGCCGTTCTCCCGGTACCGCCACAGGATGTGACTCCCGGGCTCCCAGAACTCCGCCGGGGCCGCCGCACCGCCCGCCTCCGTGGCCTCGCTCACCGCTTCACCGTCTGCCATGCACAGATATTAGGTGCCGTGGCCATCCGGCGCGCCGAAGATCGTGAGAGCGTCCGCGTTCGCGAGGGCGGCCGGGCCGCGGACGGGTCGTCACGGCGGCCGGGCCGCGGACGGGTCTTGACGGTGGTCAGGTCACGGGTCAGGTCACGGACGGGTCATCCGCAGTACGTCCAGCGCCTCGTCCAGCTGCTCGCCGGTGAGGTCGCCGCGCTCGACGTACCCGCCCTCCAGGACGGCCTGACGGATCGTCTTCCGCTCGGCCAGCGCCTTCTTCGCGACCTTCGCCGCCTCCTCGTACCCGATGTACTTGTTGAGCGGAGTGACCACGGAGGGCGAGGACTCGGCGTACTCGCGGGCCCGGTCCCGGTGGGCGGTGACGCCGTCCACGGTCCGGTCGGCGAGCAGCCGCGAGACGTTGGCGAGCAGCCGCACCGACTCCAGTACGTTCTTGGCGATGACCGGCAGCATGACGTTCAGCTCGAAGTTGCCGGCCGCGCCCGCCGCCGCGACGGTCGCGTCGTTGCCGGTGACCTGGGCGGCGACCATGAGGACGGCCTCGGGGATCACCGGGTTGACCTTGCCGGGCATGATGGACGAGCCGGGCTGGAGGTCGGGCAGCGAGATCTCCGCCAGCCCCGTCCGCGGGCCGGACGCCATCCACCGCAGGTCGTTCGCGATCTTTGTCAGCCCGACGCCGATGGTCCGCAGCTGTCCGCTCGTCTCGACGATGCCGTCCCGGGCGCCCTGTGCCTCGAAGTGGTCGCGTGCCTCCGTCAGCGGCAGCCCGGTCGCGCGGGCCACCTCCTCGATGACGGCGGCGGAGAAGCCGGGCGGGGTGTTGATGCCGGTGCCGACGGCGGTGCCGCCCAGCGGCAGCTCGGCGAGGCGGGGGAGCGAGGCGTTGAGCCGCTCGACGCCGTACCGCACCTGCGCCGCGTACCCGCCGAACTCCTGGCCCAGGGTGACCGGCGTCGCGTCCATCAGGTGCGTACGCCCGGACTTCACCACGTCGGCGAATTCCTCCGCCTTGCGCTCCAGGGCGGCCGCGAGGTGGTCGAGGGCCGGGATCAGGTCGCGGGTGACGGCGGCGGTGGCGGCGATGTGGATCGAGGACGGGAAGACGTCGTTGGACGACTGGGAGGCGTTGACGTGGTCGTTGGGGTGCACGTCGCGGCCGAGGCGCTCGGTGGCCAGGGTGGCGAGGACCTCGTTGGTGTTCATGTTGGACGAGGTGCCGGACCCCGTCTGGAACACGTCGACCGGGAAGTGCTCGTCCCACCTGCCCTCGGCGACCTCACCGGCCGCCTCCTGGATCGCGGCGGCGACGTCCTTGTCCAGGACCCCCAGTTCGGCGTTGACCTTCGCCGCCGCGCCCTTGATCCGGGCCAGCGCCTCGATGTGGGCGCGCTCGATCCGCTGACCGGAGACCGGGAAGTTCTCGACGGCGCGCTGCGTCTGCGCCCGCCACTTGGCGTCCGCGGGGACGCGGACCTCGCCCATGGAGTCGTGCTCGATGCGGTAGTCGCTCATACCGGGTACAGCGTGCGGGGCGGTGCGGATGTTCCGGCACCGCCCCGTTCGTGACCGCCTAGGCGAGGCCGGGGCCCCGCACCGGAATGCTCGTGAACGTCGGCGCGGGCGCCGGGTCCTGGAAGAAGTCGTTGCCCTTGTCGTCCACCACGACGAACGCCGGGAAGTCCTCCACCTCGATCTTCCAGACCGCCTCCATGCCGAGTTCCTCGTACTCGACGACCTCGACCTTCTTGATGCAGTCCTGCGCGAGCCGCGCGGCCGGCCCGCCGATGGAGCCGAGGTAGAAGCCGCCGTGCGCGTCGCACGCGTCGGTGACCTGCTTGCTCCGGTTGCCCTTGGCCAGCATCACCTTGGAGCCGCCCGCCGCCTGGAACTGCTCGACGTAGGAGTCCATCCGCCCGGCGGTGGTCGGACCGAAGGAGCCGGAGGCGTAGCCCTCGGGGGTCTTCGCCGGGCCCGCGTAGTACACCGGGTGGTCCTTCAGGTACTGCGGCATCTCCTCGCCCGCGTCCAGCCGCTCCTTGATCTTGGCGTGCGCGATGTCGCGGGCCACGACCAGCGGACCGGTCAGGGAGAGCCGGGTCTTGACCGGGTGCCTGGTCAGCTCGGCGAGGATGTCGTCCATGGGCCGGCTGAGGTCGATCTTGACGACGTCCCCCGCCTCGTCCAGCTGCTCGTCCGTCGTCTCCGGCAGGAACCGCGCCGGGTCGGTCTCCAGCTGCTCCAGGAACACACCTTCGGCGGTGATCTTCGCGACCGCCTGCCGGTCCGCCGAGCACGACACGGCGATGGCGACCGGGCAGGAGGCCCCGTGCCGCGGCAGCCGCACCACGCGCACGTCGTGGCAGAAGTACTTGCCGCCGAACTGCGCGCCGATGCCGATCTTCTGCGTCAGCTCGAAGACCTTCTCCTCCAGGTCCTTGTCCCGGAAGCCGTGCCCGAGCGCCGAACCCTCGGCGGGGATCTCGTCCAGGTAGTGCGCGGAGGCGTACTTCGCGGTCTTCAGCGCGTACTCGGCCGACGTCCCGCCGACGACGATCGCCAGGTGGTACGGCGGGCAGGCGGCCGTACCGAGCGAGCGGATCTTCTCCTCCAGGAACTTCATCATGGAGGACTCGTTGAGGACGGCCTTCGTCTCCTGGTAGAGGAACGACTTGTTGGCCGAGCCGCCGCCCTTCGCCATGAACAGGAACTTGTAGGCGCCGCCGTCGGTCGCGTACAGCTCGATCTGGGCGGGGAGGTTGGAGCCGGTGTTCTTCTCCTCCCACATGGTGAGCGGAGCCATCTGCGAGTAGCGCAGGTTCAGGTTCTGGTAGGCGTCGTGGATGCCGCGGCTCAGGGCCGCCTCGTCGCCGCCCTCGGTGAGCACGTTCTGGCCGCGCTTGCCCATGACGATGGCCGTGCCGGTGTCCTGGCACATGGGCAGCACGCCCGCCGCCGCGATGTTCGCGTTCTTCAGGAGGTCCAGCGCGACGAACTTGTCGTTGCCCGACGCCTCGGGGTCGTCGACGATGCGGCGCAGCTGCGCGAGGTGGGCGGGGCGCAGGTAGTGCTGGATGTCGTGGATGGCCTCCTCGGCCAGCTTGCGCAGCGCCTCCGGCTCCACCTTGAGGAAGGTCCGCCCGTCGGCCTCGAAGGTGGACACGCCCTCGGCGGTCACCAGCCGGTACGGAGTGGTGTCCTCGCCCTGGGGGAGCAGGTCGGTGTACGCGAACTCAGGCATCTCGCCCATTCCTCACTAGACATCGCGCGCGGCTGGATTTCGCTGGATCTCTCAGCAACGACGGCTGGCCTCCGTTGGCAGCGCCAACCAGCGTAGAACCTGCCCGGCGGGCCGGGCTTGTGAGGTAAGGCTCAGTTCGCCGCGACAAGGTTGTCCACAGGGGTAGTCGCGATCTATCGCGTTTCGGTACGCTGCTGCCGTGGACCTTCAGAAGCACGCCCAGCCCGCACCGCGCACCTCCGACCTGCGCGCCTCGGACGCCGACCGCGACCGCGTCGCGGACATGCTCCGCGACGCCCTCGCGGAGGGACGGCTCACCGCCGACGAGCACGCCGAGCGGGTCGAGGGCGTGCTGGCCGCCAAGACCGTGGGTGAGCTGGACGTGTTCGTGCGCGACCTGCCCGCCGCGCACCGCGACCGCCCGGCCGCTGCCCCGGCCCCCAACCGGCCGACCGCCGGCGCCATCCCGCCGGACCCCGACGAGAACGTGGTGGCGGTCTTCAGCAGCGCCGTCCGCAAGGGCCGCTGGCGGGCGAGTCGCCGCATCCACGCCTACGCGGTCTTCGGCAGCGTCGAGATAGACCTGAGCGAGGCCGTCTTCGAGTACCAGCAGGTCGTGATCAAGGCCTTCTCCGTCTTCGGCAGCGTCGAGGTCCGCGTCCCGGAGAACGTGTCGCTGCGCGGCACCGGCGGCGGCGTCCTTGGCAATTTCGAGGTGCACACCCTCGACTCCGACGAGCCCGAGGCCCCCGTCGTCTACGTGGACGGCTGGGCCGTGCTGGGCCATGTGGAGGCGCGTCCGAAGCGCGGCAAGGTCGTGGCGGACCTCCTGGGCCGGGTGCACCGCAGGGTCGAGAAGGGTTTGCGCAAGCACCTCTAGCGCACCGGCCACAGCCGTTGGGAACCCAGTGCATAGGCACGCGCACAACGGGTAAGCCTTGACGCATCGTCTCTCGCTCGCGAAGCCGTCGTCAGGAGTAGACCGTGCTGCAACCGCCGCATTCGTCCCTGCAGGTAGCTGCCGTTCCGGCCCAGCGGGTGCCGGTGCGGGACAGGGACCAAGACGCTCCGTGGCACACCGAGGCGGTGTGCCGGCGCGACGAGGCCGGACTGTTCTTCGCCCCCTCCAAGGAACCGACCGCCGCCCGGCTCTCCCGCGAGGAGGCCGCCAAGCGCGTCTGCGCCCAATGTCCGGTCATGGTCGAGTGCCGCGAGCACGCCCTCCTCCAGCCCGAGCCCTACGGCGTCTGGGGCGGCCTCACCGCCGCCGAACGCCGCGTGGTCCTGGCCAGGCGCCGCCGCCGCGAGGCCGAACTGAAGAAGACCCCACGCACCTCGGCGACCCACATAGCCGCGGCGGGATAGTCACCGACGACGCGAAAAAGGCACCCTCTCCGCACAGAGGGTGCCTTTCTCATGCGCTGACGGTGCTTGTGCCGCCCCGGTCCGGGCATCGCCCGCAGGGGCGCGGGGAACTGCGCGACCAGCCACACTCCACCCGCACCCGCCGGCGGACAGGCACCCCCACCTCGGAAGGCGCTCCCACTTCGGAAGGCGCCCCCCGGACCGACGGAGTCACTTCGCCCGGTCGAAATCCACCGCGCTGTACGCCCGCAGCTTGCTCAGCCGATGCTCGGAGTCGATCCGCCGCACCGTCCCCGACTTGGACCGCATCACGATCGAGTCGGTCGTCGCCGTCTCCGACCGGTACCGCACCCCGCGCAGCAGCTCCCCGTCGGTGATGCCGGTCGCGACGAAGAAGACGTTGTCCCCGGAGACCAGGTCGTCGGTGGTCAGGACGCGGTCCAGGTCGTGCCCGGCACTGATCGCACGCTGCCGCTCCTCGTCGTCCTTCGGCCACAGCTTGCCCTGGATGGTGCCGCCCAGGCACTTCACCGCGCAGGCCGAGATGATGCCCTCGGGGGTGCCGCCGACACCGAGCAGCAGGTCGATGCCGGTGCCCTCGCGCAGCGCCAGGATGGAGCCGGCCACGTCGCCGTCGGAGATCAGCTTGATGCGGGCGCCGGTCTCCCGGACCGCCTTGATCAGGCCCTGGTGGCGGGGCCGGTCGAGGATGACGACGGTGACGTCCTCGGGGGTGCGCCGCTTGGCCTTGGCGATCCGGCGGATGTTCACGGACACCGGCGCGTTGATGTCGACGAAGTCCGCGGCCTCCGGGCCGGTCACCAGCTTGTCCATGTAGAAGACGGCGGACGGGTCGAACATGGAGCCGCGCTCGGCGGCGGCGAGCACCGCGATGGCGTTGGTCATGCCGTTGGCGGTCAGCGTGGTGCCGTCGATCGGGTCGACGGCGATGTCGACCTCGGCGCCGGTCCCGTCGCCGACCCGCTCCCCGTTGAAGAGCATCGGGGCCTCGTCCTTCTCGCCCTCGCCGATGACGACGACGCCGTTCATCGAGACGGTGTGGACGAGGGTCCGCATGGCGCGCACGGCGGCACCGTCGGCGCCGTTCTTGTCACCGCGCCCGACCCAGCGGCCGGCGGCCATCGCCGCGGCCTCGGTGACCCGCACCAGTTCCATGGCGAGGTTGCGGTCGGGGGCCTCTGAGGGGACGTCCAGCTCGGACGGCAAGTGATGCTCGGTCATCGGAGCGCACCTTTCTGATACGACGACGGCCGGATGAGGGTATGGCCATGACTCTATCGTCAGTCCGACAAAATGAGCAGGGGACCCCACGTTTGAGCGGATCAGGCACCTGCGACGATAGGGGGCGTGGCAGGTATGAAAGGCAAGCAGAAGTCGGCCCGGGACATGATCCTCTCCCTCGGGCTCATCGTCCTCGCGGCGGGCGTCATCTGGATCTTCATCCCGCACGACGACGGCGAACCGGACGTCAAGCGGGTCGACTACCGGGTGGAGCTGCTGACCGCGCAGCGCGCCGCGTCGTACCCGGTGGCGGCACCCGAGGGCCTGTCCGAGGACTGGAAGCCGACCTCGGTCCGCTTCCAGGGTGACGAGTTCGACGCCTGGCACCTGGGTTTCCACGCCCCGGACGGCGAGTACGTGGCGGTCGAGCAGTCCACGCAGAAGCCCGCCACGTTCATCGAGGACGCCAGCCAGGGCTCACGGGCCACCGAGCGCACCGAGGAGATCGGCGGCCGCACGTGGACCCGGTACACCGGTGGCCGGTACGACGCGCTGGTGCTGGAGGGTGACTCCGCCATGAAGGGCGCGACGACGGTCGTGGCCGGCACGGGGTCGTTCGAGCAGCTGGGCAGGATGGCGGCGGCGCTGAAGCTGGCGTGACCCCTCGCACGGCGAAGCCCCCGGCCGCTGGGCCGGGGGCTTCGCCGTGGGTCCGTGCGGACCGTGCCGGGGGTCAGACCGTCGTGACGACCTGGTCGTAGGAGAGGCGCGGGGAGCGCGGGAACCAGGCGTCCGGGCCCGGACGGCCGATGTTGACGACCATCAGCGGGGTGTGGTCGTCGTCCAGGAACTCCTTGCGGACGCCCTCGAAGTCGAAGCCGGTCATCGGACCGGCGGCCAGGCCCGCGGCGCGGACGCCGACGATGAAGTACGCGGCCTGGAGGGCGGAGTTCAGCAGGGCGGCGCCCTCGCGCGCCGGGCGCTCGCTGAAGAAGGCGTCCTTGGCCTGCGGGAAGTGCGGGAAGAGCTGCGGCAGCTCGTCGTGGAACTCGTTGTCCGCCGAGAGGATCGCGACCAGCGGGGCGGCGGCGGTCTTGGGCCGGTTGCCCTCGGCCATGTGCTGGACGAGGCGCTCGCGGGCCTCGGCGGAGCGGACCAGCGTGATGCGCAGGGGGGACTGGTTGAAGGCGGTCGGGCCGTACTTGACCAGGTCGTAGATCGCCTGCACCTGCTCGTCGGTCACCGGCTCGTCGGTGAAGGTGTTCGCGGTGCGGGCCTCGCGGAACAGCAGGTCCTGGGCGGCGGGGTCAAGAACGAGAGACATACGTGATCTTCCTCGGTGGTGCGTCGGCTCCACGCCGGTGGGGCGCCGGGAGCCGTTGACCGGACCGACGGTACGGGAGAGAAGTTCAAGGTTCAACCAAAAGAGGAATGCGGTGATCCGCTTCACATGGTGGGTAAAGAAGGGAGTGGCGTGGGTCACATCGCGTCTGCGATGAGTTGCCGCGGGCGCCGGGGTCGTAAAGGGCGGTACACCGCCTCACACAGATGGGACCACTCGACATGACCGCCACCGTGAAGGGCCCGGCCTCCTACTTCCCCGCCATCGAGAAGAAGTACGGCCGTCCGGTCGCCGAGTGGAAGGAACTCATCCGCTCCTCGCCGCTCACCAAGCACATGGAGCTGGTCGGCTGGCTCAAGACCGAGCACGGTCTGGGCCACGGGCACGCGAACGCGCTGGTCGCGCACACGCTGGCGGAGGACACGGCGAAGGAGGGCTAGCGGGTCCCGTCCCCCTCGTCGTCCTCGTCGCCCTCACCCTCCGAGCCCGCCCCCTCGGCCAGCGCCGCGTCCAGGCGGGCCCGGGCGCCGTCCAGCCGGCGGCGGCACACCTTCGCCAGCTCCTCGCCCCGCTCCCACAGGGCGAGGGACTCCTCCAGCGTCGTACCGCCGGCCTCCAGCCGCCGGACGACCTCGATCAGCTCGTCCCGTGCCTGCTCGTACCCGAGCGCCTCGGACATGGCCGTCGGCTGCTCCACCTCGCTGGTCATCCACCCACCCTATGCGTCGACTCGTACGGAGAAATCTCCCTCGGCGACCCGCGCCCGCAGCGTCTCACCGGGCTCCACCTCGCCGGGGTCCCGGACGGCGTGTCCGTCCGCCCGCTGGAGCACGGCGTACCCCCGCGCGAGGGTCGCGGCGGGGGAGAGGGCCACCACGCGCGCGTGCGTGTGCGTCAGCTCGGAGTCGGCCCGGTCCAGGTGGTGCCGCAACGAGCGGCGGCCCCGGTCCAGCAGGGCCGTCACCTGCTCGGCCCGCTCCTCGATCATCCGGTGCGGATCCTGTATCGACGGCCGGGCCAGCGCGTGGGCCAGCCCCCGCTCCTCCCTGTCCACGTAGGCCGCGACACACCGCCGCGCACGGTCCCGCAACTGCCGCACCCGCTCGTACTCCTCGCCGACGTCCGGCACGACCTTCTTCGCGGCGTCGGTCGGTGTGGAGGCGCGCAGGTCGGCGACGTGGTCGAGGAGTGGATTGTCCGGTTCGTGCCCGATCGCCGAGACGACCGGCGTACGGCACGCGGCGACCGCCCGCACCAGCTGTTCGTCGGAGAACGGCAGCAGGTCCTCGACGCTGCCGCCGCCGCGCGCGACGACGATCACGTCCACGTCGTCCCTCGCGTCCAGCTCCTTCACCGCCTGCACCACCTGCGGCACCGCGTGCACGCCCTGCACGGGGACGTTGCGCACCTCGAAGCGGACGGCCGGCCAGCGATGCCTGGAGTTCTCCAGGACGTCCCGCTCGGCCGCCGAGGCGCGGCCGCACACGAGGCCGATCAACCGCGGCAGGAACGGCAGCGGCTTCTTCCGCTCCGGCGCGAAGAGCCCCTCTCGCGCGAGGGCCTTCTTCAGCTGCTCCAGCCGCGCCAGCAGCTCCCCGACACCCACGGGCTTGATCTCGGCGGCCCGCAGCGACAGCTGCCCGCGCGGCGCGTACCACTCCGGCTTGGCGTGCACGACCACCCGCGCGCCCTCGCCGACCACGTCCGCCACCGCGTCGAACACCTGCCGGTAACAGGTGACGCTCACGGAGATGTCGTACGACGGGTCGCGCAGCGTCAGGAAGACGACCCCCGCGCCCGGCCGCCGCGACAGCTGTGTGATCTGCCCCTCGATCCAGACCGCGCCGAGCCGGTCGATCCACCCTCCGATCAGCCGCGACACCTCACCCACGGGCAGCGGGCTTTCGGGAGTGGAGTTAACAGCCATGCGCCCGAGCGTAACGGCCGGGTACGACATCCCTGCGGGGCTTGGGCGGCTGGGGCTCGGCACGCACGCGTGCCGGCCGGCGGTGGATCCGTGCCTCACGCGCGGTGACCGCCGCCTATGTACGCGTCCGAGCACGCCGCCGCGCGGGCGGACGAGGTTCGGGGCGGTGTGCCTGCGCATTCGGCTTGGGTGGCGCGCCTGTGCACACGGCTTGGGCGGCGCGCGGTGCGTTCGGCGTGTCCGTGAGCCTGGGCCGGGGCGTTCCGGCCCGCAGCTCTGTCCCGGCTCGTGTGCCCGGCGCGGCCCGGAGTACCCGGCGCGGCCTGCGTGCCCGGCGCGGCCCGGAGTGCCTGGGCCGGCGTGGGTGCCCGGCCTGGCCTGCGTGCGCGGCCTGGCCCGGAGTGCCCGGCCTGACGTGCGTGCGAGGCCTGGCCCGCGTGCCCGGCCCGGAGTGCACGCACGCGCCTACATCCAGTGCGCGTCGCGCGTGCCGACCGCCCTCGTCGTGGAGCGCACCCTCGTCGCGGGCGCCGCCCACCCCGCCGCGGCGGGTCACATCCCCGCCGAGCGCCTCCCGCGTGCCTGGGCCGCCAGGACCACCAGGCCGACCGCCAGCCAGATCGCCCCGACGACCTGCGCACTGCCCGACGCCTCCACGATCACCGCGACCGTGATCGCCGCGCCCAGGACCGGCACCACCAGGTGCTTCCACCAGTTCACCGGCGCGTCCCCGCGCCGCCGGACCACGAACCAGCCCACCACGCTCGCGTGCAGCAGCGTGAACGCGGTCAGCGCGCCGACGTCGACCACCGAGACCAAGTGGTCGAGGCCGTCGTCCCGGCGGGCCGCCCACACCGCCGCCGCCATCGTGATCACCGCCGAGACCAGCAGCGCCACGCGCGGTACCCCGGAATCCGTCCGCGACAGCACCCCCGGCAGCCGCCGGTCGCGGCCCATCGCGAACAGCAGCCGTCCGGCCGCCGCCTGCCCGGCCAGCGCCGCGAACGCCGCCCCGATCGCCTTGCTGACCGCGACCAGGTCGTGCAGCCACGTCCCCACCGACGCGTCCACGGCGTCGTAGAAGGCCGACCCCTGCCGCTCCGGCTCCGCCGCCAGCTGCGCCGACGACACGGGCTCGAGCAGCGCCACCAGATACGTCTGCGCGACGAACAGCACACCCGCCAGCGCCAGGCAGAACAGCAGGGCCCGCGCGACCTTCGCCGATCCGCCGGTGACCTCCTCCGCGAACGTCGCGATCGCGTCGAAGCCCAGGTACGACAGCACCGCCACCGACACCGCGCCGACCACCGCCGACAGCGCGAAGGCCCCCTGCGTACCGTCCCCGGACAGGGGCGACAGCCAGTCGCGCGCGGCCCCGTCCCGGGCCAGGACCACGATCGCCGCCACCACGAACACCACCAGGACCACGATCTCCATGGCGAGCACCAGGAAGCCCACCCGGGCCGCCGCCCGCACCCCCCACAGGTTCAGCAGCGTCGTGACGATCACCGCGATCGCCGTCCACACCCACCGGGAGACCTCCGGAACCAGCGCCTCCATCGCGATCCCGGAGAACAGGTACGCCACCGCCGGGATGAGGACGTAGTCCAGCATCGCCATCCACCCCGCGACGAACCCCGCCCCGTTGCCGAGCCCCACGCGCGCGTACGCGAACACCGACCCGGCCTGGGGGACCACCCGCACCATCTGCGCGTAGCTGAACGCGGTGAACGCCATCGCGATCGTGGCGACGACGTACACCAGCGCCACTGCGCCGTGCGACTTGGCGTCCAGCGTGCCGAACACGCCGACCGGCGCCATGGGCGCGATGAACAGCAGGCCGTAGACGACCAGGTCCCTGAAGCCCAGACTGCGCCGCAGCTGGTGTTCCTCACCGGCCCCCGGGGCCGTCGTACCGGTCTCCGACATCGTGCCTCCGCCAGCGCCTCGGACTCCGCCTCGAACTCCGCCTCGGAATGTTCCCGTCAGTCTCCCCGGCAACGCCGTACCCACGCGATCTCTGACCCGCCGAACGCGGCCTTACGATGGGTGCCATGACTGCTTCGCCTGGCCGCCGTGTCCTGCTCGCCGCCCCCCGTGGCTACTGCGCGGGTGTGGACCGCGCCGTGATCGCCGTCGAGAAAGCCCTGGAGCAGTACGGGGCTCCGGTGTACGTCCGGCACGAGATCGTTCACAACAAGTACGTCGTCCAGACCCTGGAGAAGAAGGGCGCGATCTTCGTCGAGCAGACGGAGGAGGTCCCCCCGGGGAACATCGTCATGTTCTCCGCCCATGGCGTGGCGCCCGTCGTCCACGAGGAGGCCGAGCGCGGCCGGCTCGCCACCATCGACGCCACCTGCCCGCTCGTCACCAAGGTCCACAAGGAAGCCGTCCGCTTCGCCAATGACGACTACGACATCCTCCTGATCGGCCACGAGGGCCACGAGGAGGTCATCGGCACCTCCGGGGAGGCCCCCGACCACATCCAGCTCGTCGACGGCCCCGAGGACGTCGCGAAGGTCGAGGTCCGCGACCCGTCCAAGGTGGTGTGGCTCTCCCAGACGACCCTGTCCGTCGACGAGACCATGGAGACCGTCGACGCGCTCAAGGACAAGTTCCCGCAGCTCATCTCGCCGCCGAGCGACGACATCTGCTACGCCACGCAGAACCGCCAGCTCGCGGTGAAGCAGATGGGTGCCGAGGCCGACCTGGTGATCGTCGTCGGCTCGCGCAACTCCTCCAACTCCAAGCGGCTCGTCGAGGTCGCCAAGCAGGCGGGCGCCCGCGAGGCGTACCTCGTGGACTTCGCCGACGAGGCCGACGAGGCCTGGCTGGAGGGCGTGACCACGGTCGGCGTCACCTCCGGCGCGTCCGTCCCGGACGTCCTGGTCGAGCAGGTCCTGGAGTGGCTGTCGCAGCGCGGCTTCGAGGACGTGGAGATCGTCAAGGCCGCCGAGGAGTCGATCACCTTCTCGCTGCCCAAGGAACTCCGCCGCGACCTGCGCGAGGAGGCCGCGACCCTGGTGGAGGGCCGGGGCGGCTCGGGTACCGCCGGGGCGTGACCGTCAGTCGCAGGCCGTAACGTGGGTGCCATGCAGATCTTCGGCGTGGACATCGGCGGATCCGGGATCAAGGGCGCCCCTGTGGACCTCGACAGGGGCGACCTGGCCCAGGAGCGCTGCAAGGTACTGACTCCGCAACCGGCGGATCCGGGCGGCGTGGCCGACGGGGTCAAGGAGGTCGTCGAGCACTTCGGCTGGACCGGTCCGGTCGGACTCACCTTCCCGGGCGTGGTGACCGGCGGCGCCATGGTCCGCACCGCGGCCAACGTCGACAAGAGCTGGGTCGACACGGACGCGCGGAGCCTGTTCGCGGAGCGGCTGGGCGGGCTGGACGTGACGGTCGTCAACGACGCGGACGCGGCGGGCGTCGCCGAGATGAACTTCGGCGCCGGGCGCGGCCGGCAGGGCACGGTGGTCCTGCTCACCTTCGGCACGGGCATCGGGAGCGCCGTCTTCCACGGCGGTGTCCTCGTCCCCAACACCGAGCTGGGGCACCTGGAGCTGGACGGCCACGACGCGGAGAAGCGGGCCTCCAGCAAGGTCAAGGAGGACCACGACATGTCGTGGGAGCACTGGGCCCACCGGGTGCGGAAGTACCTCGCCCACGTCGAGATGCTGTTCTCGCCGGAGCTGTTCATCATCGGCGGCGGGGTCAGCCGGAAGTCACACAAGTTCCTGCACTACATCGAGGGCATCCAGGCGGAGATCGTCCCCGCCCAGCTCCAGAACAACGCGGGGATCGTCGGCGCGGCGATGCACGCGTCCCGCTGACCGCGGCCCTCGCACCGTCCGCCGCGGGTCAGCCCGGCGGACGGTTCCGGGCGGCGGCCCGCCGGCGGCGCACCAGCCGGATCCTGCGGACGATCACCGTCGACCCCGCGACCAGCGTCCCGCCGTACAACCACCCGGCCTCGGTGGCCAGCGCGGTCACGATCCCCATCAGCCGCCCCCCGAGGCCGCCGTCCCCGCTCTCGGCCACGGTCACCAGCCCCACCGCGAAGGCGATCGGCACGACGACGGGGGCGGTCAGCAGGTCGCCGCGGCGCACCCAGACCGCGGTGAGCAGGCACACCGGCACGAACAGCACGCCGTAGACGGTCGGGGACGCTCCGAAGAGCAGCGCGTCGAGGTAGCCGAGCACGACCATGACGGCGGCGCAGAACAGACCGCTGCCCAGACCCGTCAGCCGCGGGTTGGGCAGCGTGCGCCGGGCACCCGCCTCCCGCGCCGCCGACGACGGAGCGGGCCGGCCGGCCTGCCGCCCGCCGGCCGCCCGCGCCGTACCGCCGCCCGCCCCCGGACCCGCCGTCCGCCCGACCGGACGGCCGGCAGCGGCGCCGCCCCGCCCCTGCGGGGGCAGCGCCGCCCGGCTCCGTCGCGGTCCGTACTGCGCAGGTCGCGTCCTGTGTTGCTCCACTGGACCAACTTAGGTCGGTTTATGTGCCGAATAGGCCGACAGACACGCCGTCGGCCGGAGCTTGGCCAAGCGTTCGACACCACGCGGGGGCGGTACCGGCCACCCCGTAGACTGGTGGATCGGCCCTGCCTGGCCCGCCCCACCTCCTCCGCATCCTCACGTACGGGAAGTCGCAACGTGTCGCTCACGATCGGAATCGTCGGTCTGCCGAATGTCGGCAAGTCGACCCTGTTCAACGCCCTGACCAAGAACGACGTGCTCGCGGCCAACTACCCGTTCGCCACGATCGAGCCCAACGTCGGCGTCGTGGGAGTCCCGGACCCCCGCCTGACGAAGCTGGCCGAGATCTTCTCCTCGGAGAAGGTCCTCCCGGCCACGGTCGACTTCGTGGACATCGCGGGCATCGTGCGCGGCGCGAGCGAGGGCGAGGGCCTGGGCAACAAGTTCCTCGCGAACATCCGCGAGTCCGACGCGATCTGCCAGGTCATCCGGGCCTTCAAGGACGAGAACGTCGTCCACGTCGACGGCAAGGTCTCGCCCAAGGACGACATCGAGACGATCAACACCGAGCTGATCCTCGCCGACCTCCAGACCATCGAGAAGGTCCTCCCGCGCCTCCAGAAGGAGTCCCGGATCAAGAAGGACATCGCGCCGAAGGTCAAGGCCGTCGAGGAGGCCAAGGAGATCCTGGAGAAGGGCGACACGCTCTTCGCCCACGGCATCGTCCAGGGCACCGAGCGCAACGAGCTCCTCCACGACCTCCACCTCCTCACGACCAAGCCCTTCCTCTACGTCTTCAACGTCGACGAGGACGAGCTGACCGACGAAGACTTCAAGAACGAGCAGCGCGCGCTGGTCGCCCCCGCGGAGGCGATCTTCCTCAACGCCAAGCTGGAGTCGGATCTCGCCGAGCTGGACGAGGACGAGGCCCTGGAACTCCTCCAGTCCGTCGGCCAGGAGGAACCCGGCCTCGCCACCCTCGCCCACGTCGGCTTCCGCACCCTCGGGCTGCAGACCTACCTGACGGCCGGCCCCAAGGAATCCCGCGCCTGGACCATCAAGAAGGGCGCCACCGCCCCGGAGGCCGCCGGTGTCATCCACACCGACTTCCAGAAGGGCTTCATCAAGGCCGAGGTCATCTCCTACGACGACCTGGTCACCACCGGCTCGGTGACGGAGGCCCGCGCCAAGGGCAAGGCGCGGATGGAGGGCAAGGAGTACGTGATGCGGGACGGGGACGTGGTGGAGTTCCGCTTCAACGTGTAGCTGAGAGACGGGTGCCCGCGTCGACACGGTGGCGCGTATTCTGCCGCCGTGGCGCTGCGCTTTGAGACCCGTGGGTCCGACTCGTCGTGGGTCGACGCCGTGTGGACCTGTCGGAGTGAGCGGGTGACGGGGATGACGTCCGTCGCCGGGGTGCGTTGGGGGCTGGTGTTCTGGGAGCAGGACGGGCGGGCGTTCGCGGGGGTGACCGGGCCCGAGACCCGGGCCGGTACGGCGCCGGTGCCGGAGGGGGCGCGGTTCACCGGGATCGAGTTCGCCGTGGGTACGTCGTTGCGGGCCGTGCCCGTGTCGGGGCTGGTCGACGGGGGCGTCGTGCTGCCCGACACCACGCGGCGGACGTTCCGGCTGGACGGGGGGCGCTGGGAGACGCCCGGGGCCGATGACGCCGAGGCTCTGGTGGAGCGTCTGGTCAGGGACGGAGTGCTGGTTCGTGATCCGGTCGTCGCCGAGGTGCTCCGGGGGGCTCGGCCGGAGGTGTCGGGGCGTACGGTCGAGCGGCGGTTCCGGGCTGCGACCGGGCTGACGCGGGGTGCCGTCCGGCAGATCGAGCGGGCTCGCACGGCGGCGGAGCTGCTGGCGGCCGGGGAGCCGGCCGCCGACGTCGTCGGCAAGCTGGAGTACTTCGACGAGCCGCACCTGGCTCGGGCCCTGCGCGCCTATGTCGGGCGCACCGCCGGGCAGCTGCGCGACGGTGCCGGTGGTGCGATCGCCCTCGACCTGGATCAGCGCGCCGATCAGCGCGCCGATTAGCGCTTGACGTCGTAGACCAGCTTCAGGATGCCGTTCGAGTAGCTCTGCGACTCCCGCAGGGTCAGCATCTGCTTGTCGCGGTCGGACCGGCCGAACAGGCTCTTCCCGGCACCGAGCAGCGTGGGGAAGACGAGCAGGTTGTACTGGTCGATCAGGCCCGCGTCCGCCAGCCGCCGGGCCAGTTCCGCGCTTCCGTGGATGAAGATCCCGCCTCCCTCGCCCTCCTTGAGCGCGGCGACGTCCTCGGTCGAGCGCAGGATGGTCGTCGGGCCCCACCCGTCGACGAGGGCGTCTTCCGACAGCGTGGTCGAGACGACGTACTTGGGCATGTCCTTGTAGGCGGCGTGGTCCTCCGAGCCGGGCCAGACCGGCGCGAACGCCTCGTAGCTGCGGCGGCCGAACATCAGCGCCGTCGTGTCGGCCAGCTCCTCGGCCTTCAGCGACCAGGCTTCCGGCACGAACTCGAGGTCCTTGAAGACCCAGCCGCCGCTGCGGTGCCCCTCGGTCGGCCCGCCGCCGGGCGAGTCCACCACGCCGTCGAGCGACATGAAGCCGGTGTAGACCAAGTCACGCATGGTGGTGTCTCCTCAGGGTGGGTGGCCGGCGAGCTGTTGAGGCCACGTTAGAACGCGGGCCGGGGGCTCGTCTTGGACGGAAACGACACGGGAGGGTCGGGCCAGCTCTCCGTGGCGGCCCGAGGCTGCGCCCTATCGGGTGGGGGTCGTGTCCAGCGCGCACTCGGCGGCCGCCACGACCGTCCGTGCCTGGTGTTCCACCTGATGGGACACGGGCACCCAGCGCAGCCGCAGCGCCCGCTCGAAGTCGTCGCACCACGCGGTGTACAGGCCGCTCAGCTCCCGGTGCAGACCCGGGGCGGCCCGGTCGTCCGACGCATCGAGGAGCCGCAGCAGCAGGCCCGCCGCCCGCAGTGGCTGACGTCGGGCGACGACGTCGAGGGCACAGACCTCGGCCCTGGTCAGGGGCGCGGGACCGCCGGTGCGGGAGGCGTCGGCCGCCTGCCGGGCCAGCCGGTTCCAGGAGTCGGCGACCAGGTCGTACAGGTCGTCGGCCATCCACTCCAGTACGCGCCGGGGCGCGTCGTCCTCGGCCCGGGGCAGGAATCCGCGGGCCTGGTCGAAGACGGCGGTCACCTGTCGGCCGCTCTCGCGGACCAGCCAGGACAGGTCCCGCAGAACGTGCGCGGCCTCCGGATGCGGGGAGAGGTCGTCGGCCAGGTCGGTGGCCCACATGGGCACTTCGACGATCGCCGTGACCCCGCCGTACCGCTGGGGCGCGCACCAGGTGGACAGCCCGATGTTCTCGGACCCGGCCGCCAGGCGCGCGGCGCTGTCCGGCGGTGGCAGGACGTGGATCCCGGGAGCGGGGTTGTCCCAGTACAGGGCGTCGTACGTGCCGTGCTGGACCGGGATGCCGAGTTCGGCCGCGGAGGTCCCGAAGGGCGCGGCGAGTGCGGGGAGGTCGCGGGTCAGCTGGACCCAGCCGCCGCCCGCGTCGACGTTGTGCAGGGAGCACTGGAGGTGGGGCCGCAGCTCGTCGATGACGTCGAAGAGCGCCCGGCTCTCCGGGAGGTGTCGCTCGACGATCGGCGCCCACTCCGGCTGCTCCGCGGCGACCGGACGGAAGGCGGCCCGGTAGTAACCGGCCAGGGTGTGGTCGGGGCCGGCGGTCGCCGCCTCGATGCCGTCGCTCAGCGCGGCGCCGTCCGGGTCGAGGCACAGGACGATGTCCCAGGTGACGAGGGAGGGGTCGGTCGCCGCGGAGCGCCCGTCGCCGCGCGCCACCCACTCGGCCAGTACGAGAGCGGTCGCGCCGCCGACCGGCTCGTCCGGGTGCGGCCTCGCGACCACCAGGACGTGACGCGGCCCGTGTCCCACGGACAGCATCTCGATCGCTCGTCCGGCGCGGGACACGCCGATGCGGCGCAGGCGGCAGGCCCCGGGGAACCGGGTGACCAGCCGCCGCGCCGACTCGGTGACTTCCGCGACCGTGGGGTAGCGGTTCATCGTGCGGTGCGTCGCCACGTTCGTCGCGCGGTTCATCGCGTACGGCTCCGCTTCGACTCGCGTGTCAGGTCAGGAACCGCCGTTGCCACCGCTGTCGCCGGTGGTCTCCTTCTTGTCCAGCGGACGGATCTCGATCTTGTTCGCCATGCCGTCTCCTCCCCGTGGGATCGTGGCGCACCGTGTCCGGTGTGCTCTTGTCAGCGTTCGCTCACCGGGTCACAGTTGTCAATGTCCGCTGTTGTCAGGGTAGTTGGGGCTGGCGAGACTGGCGCGAAAGTCGGAGCGCTGGGCCTACCGCACGGTGGACGGCCATGTACGGATCGGCAGCGTCGTCCACGGCATCGGCGCCGAGGTCCGCGACCCCGACGGCTGGGTGTGGACGCTCGTCGAGGCCATGGACGGGACGCGCGTCACCCGGGCCGACGAACCGAGCACCCGGCTGCCCCGCACGAACGCCGGGCCGTGCGGCTCTACAGCCGCGGTGCTGGTGACGCTGGGCGGGATCAACGTCCTGTGGCTGGTCACCTGGTGGCTCGACCGCCGCGCCGCTGACCGCCGTACGCGCTGATCACCGCCCCGTCGCGCCGTCGATCAGCTCGCGCAGGATGTCTGCGTGCCCGGCGTGGCGGCCGGTCTCCTCGATCATGTGGGTGAGGGCCCAGCGGACGCTGGGGGCGGGCTTGCCGGGCGGGTGCCGGGGGAGTGGCGCGGCGAGGTCGGTGCAGGCGTCGAGCATCACGTTCGCGCGGTCGACGGTCTCCCGGTAGCGGGCGACGACCTCGGCCACGCCGTCCTCCGGCGCGGCCCGGAACGTCGCTTGCCAGTTCCGTACCTCCGCGCCGAGGAAGAGCGCGCGCTCGACGTGGGTCAGGTGGTGGAGCAGGCCGAGCAGATTCGTGCCGGACGGCACGGCGGCGGTACGGACCTGGGGCTCGGGGGCGCCGTCGACCTTGCCGGCGACCGAGGTCCGGAGGTAGTCGAGGAACCCGCGCAGGGTCTCGGCCTCGCTGCCTCCGGTCCGGGGCGGCGGGGCGTCCCGGCGGCGGGTGCGTGGAGTGGCGGGGTGCATGGTGGCCTCCTTGGCCGGGGTGGGGCGACCGACCGTTCTCGGCCGCTGCGTCAGGCGTTGCTCGGGCAGGCGTCGCTCGGGCAGGCGTCGCTCGGGCAGGCGTTGCTCGGTCAGGCGTCGCTCGGGCAAGCGGCACGCGGTCAGACGTCGCATCGGGTGACGCCCGGTCAGGAACCGCGTCACCGCCACCGCGTCAGGCCTCGCGCCGGATGAGCAGCACGTGGTCGACGACCTCGGCGGTGCGACCGCCGGGGCCGGTCGCGCGGCGGCGCGGGGAGTCGGCCCGTTCCACCGGGTACGCCGCCGGGTCGAGGCCGATGTCCGCCGCGACCTCGCGCGGGCTCGGGTACCGGGCGTCGGGGTCCTGGTTCCACGACCACGGCGCGGTCGAGCCGTGGTCGACGAGCAGCAGCCGCCCGCCCGGGCGCAGCGCGTGTGCGGCCGTGCGCAGGAGCGTCGCCCGGTTCAGATCGAAGGGCGTGTGCAGGTAGTGGGCGCAGACCAGGTCGAACCGGCCCGCCGGGAAGGACGCGCGCAGGTCGTGCCGTTCGGCGGTGACCAGGTGGCCGAGGCCCTGCGCGCGGGTGTGGGTGGCGAGCCGTTCGGTCGCCACGGCAGAGATGTCGACGGCGGTGACCCGCCAGCCCCGCCGGGCGAGCCACAGCGCGTCGCCGCCGTTGCCGCACCCCAGGTCCAGCGCGTCGCCTGGCGGCACCTCGGAGACCGCCTCCACGAGCCGGTGGTTCGGCCGCGCGCCGTTCGCCGCGGGCCGGGCCGCGTAGAGCCCGTCCCAGAACGTGACCTCGTCGGTGGCGTTCATCGGAACTCCTTCCTCTCCTGTCGGAATGCTCGTGCCGGAATGCCCGTGTCGGACTGCTCGTGCCGCGATGCTCATGCCGTGATGCCGCCAGTCTCAGCGGGCCCACGGCCGGCTGGCACGAAAACTTGCCGTTGTGGCAAGGTGGCCGGATGGACGCCGGAACGGACGAGGTGCTCGACGCGGTGGGCCCGAGGCTGCGTGCGCTGCGCCGGGACCGGGGCATCACCCTGGCCCACCTCGCGACGGCGACCGGGGTGTCGGAGAGCACCCTGTCGCGGCTGGAGAGCGGGCAGCGCCGGGCCACCCTGGAACTGCTGCTGCCGCTCGCGCGGATCTACGACGTCCCGCTGGACGACCTGGTAGGCGCCCCGCGCACGGGTGATCCGCGGATCCACCTGAAGCCCGTCCGGCGCTTCGGCATGGTCTTCGTGCCGCTGTCCCGGCGGCCCGGCGGGACCCAGGCGTTCAAGATGATCATCCCGAGCCGGCCGGCCCCGCTCGAACCGACCCCGCAGACGCACGAGGGCTTCGAGTGGCTGTACGTGCTGAGCGGCAGGCTGCGGCTGCTGGTCGGGGAGCGCGACCTGACGCTGTCCTCCGGTGAGGCCGCCGAGTTCGACACGTCCCTGCCGCACTGGCTGGGCAGCGCCGACGGGGGCGCGGTCGAACTGCTCGTCCTGTTCGGGCTGCAGGGAGTGCGCGCGCATGTGCACAGCGGCTGAACGGCGGGCCGGGGGGACGGCCGAGGAGCGGCCTGGAGGGGGCGCGGTACCGGATGGGGCGCGATGAGCGGGAGGCGGTCGCACGCGGCACCCGGCTGCACGAGGCGGCCCGGTCGCTGGCCGGTGACCACGAGCGGGCCGTCGACGCGGTCCGGGCGGCGCTGAAGCCGCTGCACGACGAGGCGGTGGAGCAGGCCCTCGACACCATCCCCGTGGCCCGGTTGCAGGACGTCACCGGCGGGCGGCTGCGGCTCGGAGCCGTCGAGAAGAGCGGCCTGGAGACCGTCCGCGCGGTCCTGGACGCGGGCCCCTACCGACTGCGGCAGATCCCCGGTGTGGGACAGCGCACCGTCGACCAGATCATCGCCGCCGCACGGCAGTTGGCGGAGGCGGCCGGAGAGGCCGCCGCCGTGCACCTGGACGTGGACCGGCCCGAACCGCGCACGACCGCCCTGGTCGCAGCCCTGCACGTGCTGGTCGGGGCAGGCCCCGAGGCGCGGCGCGCGCTCGACGCGGCGGCCGGGCTGACGCGGCGGCTCGGCCCGCTGCTGGCCGACGCCCGTCCGGTCGCCGGGCGGATCGGGCTGCTGCTGGCCGGGCGGGCGAAGAAGGCCCGTGCGCTGGAGGCCGTGGCGGAGATCCGGTCCGTCACCGAGGAGGCCGAGCGGGCGGACACGCCCGGACTGCTGGCCCAGGCCTCGGTGGACCTGCTGCGCGGACCGGCGGACGACCTCGCGGCCTGGACGGACTTCGAACTGCGCTCCGCCGAGTACTACGGCGTGCTGGGGGAGATCGCCGGACACGCCTCCGACACCGCCGCGGCCGAGGGGTTCCTGCCCGACGACATCGCCGAGCGGGTCCGCGGACTGCGGCTCGACGACTCCCGGCGCCGGGTCTCCCTGCGCGGCTACCAGGCGTTCGGCGCGCGGTTCGCCCTCGCGCGGCGCCGGGTGATCCTCGGCGACGAGATGGGCCTCGGCAAGACGATCCAGGCCATCGCGGCCATGGCGCACCTCGCGGCCGGCGGCCACACGCACTTCCTGGTCGTCTGCCCGGCCGGCGTCCTGGTCAACTGGACGCGCGAGACCGAGACCCGCAGCACCCTGCCGGTCCGCCCGCTGCACGGCCCCGACCGGCAGGACGCCTTCGCCGACTGGTGTGAGCGGGGCGGGGTCGCCGTGACCACCTTCGACTCCCTGCGCGGGTTCCCGGACCCGGGCGGCGACGACGGGCCGGGCGACGGCGAGTCGGCCGGGCCGCCCGCACCGGCGATGCTCGTCGTCGACGAGGCGCACTCCGTGAAGAACCCGCAGGCCCTGCGGTCGCAGGCGGTCGAACGGTGGGCCGGCCGGTGCGAGCACGTCCTGTTCATGACGGGCACGCCGATGGAGAACCGGGTCGCCGAGTTCCGCAACCTGGTCCGGATGCTCGACCCCGCGGTGGCGGACCGGCTGGACGACGGCACCGGGCTGACCGGCTCGGTCGCCTTCCGCAGGGCGGTCGCCCCCGTCTACCTGCGCCGCAACCAGGAGGACGTGCTCTCCGAACTGCCCAGCCTCCAGCACACGGACGAGTGGGAGGAGTTGAGCGCCGCCGACGAGGACGCCTACCGGGAGGCCGTGCGTGAGGGCAACTTCATGGCGATGCGCAGGGCGGCGTACGCCCGCCCCGAGAAGTCCGCCAAGCTCGGCCGGCTCCGGGAGATCGTGCGGGAGGCCGGGGAGAACGGACTGAAGGTCGTCATCTTCTCCAACTTCCGGGACGTCCTGCGCGTGGTCGAGGACGCCCTCGGCGCTCCCGACGGCGCGGAACCCCGGCCGTACGGAACGGTGTTCGGCCCGCTCACCGGCGCGGTGCCGCCCGCCCGCAGGCAGGGGCTCGTCGACGCCTTCACGGCGGTGACCGGGCCGGCGGTGCTGCTGGCGCAGATCCAGGCGGCGGGGATCGGGCTCAACATGCAGGCCGCCTCGGTCGTGGTCGTGTGCGAGCCCCAGATCAAGCCGACCATCGAGCACCAGGCGGTCGCGCGGGCCCATCGCATGGGCCAGGTCAGGCCGGTGCGCGTGCACCGGCTCCTCGCCACCGGCGGGGTGGACGAGCGGATGGTGCGGCTCCTGGAGAGGAAGACCCGCCTCTTCGACGCCTACGCCCGGCGCAGCGCGGTGGCCGAGGCGACGCCGGACGCCGTGGACGTGTCGGACACCGACCTGGCGCGCAGGATCGTCGAGGAGGAACAGGCTCGCCTGGGCACGAACGACGAACAGACCGCCACGCCCGGGCCGCGGCGTTCGCCGACCGGAAGCCGACCGGAAGCCGACTGAAAGCCGATTGAAGACCGACTGAGCGCCGACTGAGCGCCGGCTGAGCGCCAGCTGAGCGCCGGTCGAGTCGGCCGGCGAGTCGGGGCGCTCAAACGACGCAGGGGTCCGCACATCCGTGCAGGCCCCCTTGTGCAATTCCTCTGGAAGCCTCAATCTTTCGGCTGACGCACCAAAACCGCCCCACTTTGACATGGTCATGACCCAGTGGCTCTGCGGGGGCGGTCTGCTCGGCGTGCACGAACCCCACCACGCACCACCGACTGAGGAGGACCCCTCACATGGCAGTGCTGCGTCACAACCCCCCTCGCACCAACCGGCGAAGACTGTCCGCCGTCGGCGCCGTGGCCACCGCGGCCCTCGCCGCGAGCCTCGTCTCCGCGCTCCCCGCCACCGCGGCGGAGGGCCACGTCCAGTACGCGGACGCGGCGAACGCGGTCGCCGGCAGCTACATCGTGACCCTCAAGGCGGACGAGGCGAAGTCCGGCTCCGCGGAGGGCCGCGCGCTGGCGAAGAAGTACGGCGCCGACATCGAACGCACCTACACCAAGGCTCTGAACGGCTACGCGGTCGAGGCCTCCGAGACCGAGGCGAAACGTCTCGCCGCCGACCCGGCCGTCGCCTCCGTCGTCCAGAACCGCACCTTCCACGTCACCGGCACCCAGCCCAACCCGCCGTCCTGGGGCCTGGACCGCATCGACCAGCGCAACCTCCCGCTGAACAGCTCGTACACCTACCCGGCGAGCGCCGGTCAGGGCGTGACCGCGTACGTCATCGACACCGGAGTCCGCATCACCCACAGCGACTTCGGCGGCCGCGCCTCCTACGGCTACGACGCCATCGACAACGACAACACCGCCCAGGACGGCCACGGCCACGGCACCCACGTCGCCGGCACCGTCGCGGGCAGCGCCTACGGCGTGGCCAAGCAGGCGAAGGTCGTCGGCGTGCGCGTGCTGAACAACTCCGGCTCCGGCACCACCGCCCAGGTCGTCGCCGGCATCGACTGGGTCGCCCGCAACGCGGTCAAGCCGGCCGTCGCCAACATGTCCCTCGGCGGTGGCGCCGACAGCGCCCTCGACACGGCGGTGCGCAACGCCATCGCGTCCGGCGTCACCTTCGTCGTCGCCGCCGGCAACGAGTCCACCAACGCCTCCACCAAGTCCCCGGCCCGGGTGACCGAGGCGATCACGGTCGGCGCCACCACGTCGAGCGACGCGCGCGCGAGCTACTCCAACTACGGCTCGGTCCTCGACCTGTTCGCGCCGGGCTCGTCCATCACCTCCGCCTGGAACAGCGGCGACTCGGCCACGAACACCATCTCCGGTACGTCCATGGCCAGCCCGCACGTCGCGGGCGCCGCCGCGCTCCACCTGGCCGACCATCCCTCGGCCACGCCCGCGCAGGTCGCGACCGCGCTGACGTCCGCCGCCACGACCGGCGTCGTCTCGAACCCGGGCAGCGGCTCACCCAACCGCCTGCTGTACGTCGGCGACGGCGACACGCCCCCGCCGACCGGGGACCGCTTCGAGAACACCGGCGACTACACCATCCGGGACAACGCCACCGTCGAGTCCCCGGTGACCGTCTCCGGCGTCTCGGGCAACGCCCCGTCGTCCCTCGCGGTCGAGGTGAACATCGTCCACACCTACATCGGTGACCTCCAGGTCCAGCTGGTCGCCCCGGACGGCACGGCGTACACCCTCAAGGCGTACGGCACCGGCGGCAGTGCGAACGACATCAACACCACGTACACCGTGAACGCCTCCTCGGAGACCGCGAACGGCACGTGGAAGCTCCGCGTCAGCGACAACGCGTCGTGGGACACCGGGCGGATCGACGCCTGGGCCCTGCAGTTCTGACGGAGTTCTGACGGTGCCCTGACGGCAGCTCAGTGAACGGACTCGTCCTCGCGGTAGGGCTCCGGGTCGTCGACCCAGCCCGCCGCGAGGACGAGACGCGAGTGCCGGTGCACGGCGAGAAACCCGAAGGGACGGTCGAAGACGGCCCGGACGGTGGTGCTGAGCCACCGCAACTCGGGTATGCCGCCCCCGATCATCCCGACCGCCGTCACCGCGGCGGCCTCGAAGCCGGAAGCGTCGAACCGGGCCAGCGCGGACTGCCGGGCCGTGTCGACGCACAGCGGATACGCGCTGATGCCCGGGAAGTGACCGGGGACGGGCCGGGAGGCCGCCGTCAGACCGAAGACCCCGGAGTGCTCCAGCAGGTCGTGGTCCGAGGTGACGCCGTACGCGACCGTCGTCACATCGAGCGTCGGAGGCCGGGGCGTCAGAGTCCGTTCCCGTCCGACGACCAGCCCCGGGCCCACCTCCCCGTACGGCAGGCGCGAACCCGGAGTCACCCGGCGGGAGTCCGCGAGGATGCCGACACCCGCCCCCAGCACCCCACCGGGCGTCATGCCCTCCTCGCCGAGCAGCAGGTGGACGTCGACCGCCGTGTCGCCCAGCACCTTCAGCTCGGTCACATGACCACCGGGCGTGTCCGCGACGCCGATCCGGTCCAGCAGCACGCTCTGGCGTTCCAGGCCCCGCAGTTCACGCCCCTGCCACGGCCCGTGCTCCGGGGCGAGGTACGTCTCGTCGAAGGGCTTCAGCCACCGGGTGCGCAGGGCCAGCGCGCTCGCGAGCACCAGCTCGGTCTCCGGGGTCACCGCCACCGGCATCCGCTCGATCAGCCCGCCGGTGCGCTTCGCCGCCCACGCGTCCAGCACCGGACCGTCGGCCCCCGCCTCGCCGGTGAGGACGCCGTGTGCGTCGGCGGGCAGTCCGGCGGTCCACTCGGCGCGCAGCTCCAGCGCGCGCCCGGTCCAGAGGCCGAGGGCGGTCTCCAGGCCGCGCACGGCGCCGAGTCCGGCGAGCAGTTCGCCGGCCGCCGCGGCCGCCCGGCCGGCGGGCACCCCCAACGACTCCTCCAGCTCCGACCGCGCCGCGCCCGCCGCGCCGTCCGCGAGGAAGGCGAGCAGAGGCCAGACACCGGGTGCCGAGAAAGCCGTGCCGCCGTTCTTCACCCCGGCCCAGCGGGCGGTGAGGCCGTTCACCGCCCGGATGGTCGTGTTCGCGACCCGCATACCGTCCCCGCCCCGCCGCACGCTTACCATGCGCTCAGTGATCGGCCGGGCACCGCGACGTCCGGCCGCTGTTCCGCGGCGCCTTCGCGTCACCGTCCGACACAGGAGCACGGTACACGTGTCCATACCGCCGCCGCCCGGGCCCCAGGGGCCCCAAGGACCCCATGGCCAGGGGCCGTACCCGGCGCAGCAGCAGCCGTACCCGGGTGCCTGGGGGTACCCGCCGGCCGGGCAGCCCTACGGGCCCTACGGGGCCTACCCGCCGCGGCCGTCCGTCAACGGGCTCGCGATCGCCGCCTTCGTGCTCGGTGTCCTGTGCTTCGTGCCGGCGGTCGGGCTCGTGCTGGGGCTGGTCGCGCTGGCGCAGATCAGGAAGCGGGGCGAGCGCGGCAAGGGGTTCGCCGTGGCCGGTTCCGTGCTGTCCTCCGTGGGGCTGGCCCTGTGGGCCGTCGCGCTCGCCACGGGCGGCGCCGCCGACTTCTGGGACGGCTTCCGGGACGCCGCGCGCGGCGAGGGCACCGCCTACGGGCTGGAGAAGGGCCAGTGCTTCACCACCCCCAGCGGCTCCCTCCAGGGGGTGACGTACGACGTCGACGAGGTGTCCTGCGACGAGGAGCACGACGGCGAGGTGTTCGCCGCCTTCGAGCTGCCGGGCGGCTCCTTCCCCGGCGACGCGGAGATCACGCGGGCCGCGGACGACCGGTGCTACGCCCTCCAGGACGCCTACGCGATGGCCCGGTGGGCGCTGCCGGCCGACGTCGACGTGTACTACCTGACCCCGACCTCCGAGAGCTGGCGGACCGGCGACCGGGAGATCACCTGCCTCTTCGGGAACACGGACGAGCGGGCCACGCTGACCGGTTCGCTCCGCAACGACGGCGCCGGACTCGACTCGGACCAGCACACGTACCTGGTGGCGGAGGGGTACCTCAACCGGGCGATGGACGAGGTGCCCGACGCGGAGGCCGTCGAGGACGACTTCGCGGGCTACCGGGTCTGGGCGGGGCAGGTGTCGGAGGCGCTCAGGGGCGAGGTCGCGATGCTCGACCGGCACGACTGGCCCGCCGGCGCCGACCGTCCGGTCGCCGAACTGGCCGAGGACCTGAAGGCGGCGCAGAAGGAGTGGGCGCTGGCGGCGAAGGCCCCCGACGTCGACGCGTACTACGAGCACTACGGCAAGGGCTACGACCTCGTCGTCGCCGACACCACGGTCACCGCCCGCAAGGCTCTGGGGCTGGCCACCACGCCGCCGGAGTACGGGAGCGGGGGCGACGGCGGCGGGGGTGACTCCGGTCTGGAGGTGTGACCGCTCCTATAGCGGGGAGAAAGTGCCTGCGTAAAGCCCCCGGGCGGCGCAAGTCATCACATCGAGTGATTCTCTGGCCTTTGCTTGCCTGGTACAACCTACGGTTGCCACGCTGTTGCTGTCTGTACAACCTGATGGGAGCGGCCAGTGACATTCGGTGAGCAGCCGGCGTATCTGCGTGTCGCGGGTGATCTCCGCAAGAAGATCGCCGACGGCCTGCTGCCGCCCCATACGCGCCTGCCCTCGCAGGCGCGGATCCGCGAGGAGTACGGCGTCTCGGACACCGTCGCCCTGGAGGCGCGCAAGGTGCTGATGGCCGAGGGTCTGGTCGAGGGCCGCTCCGGTTCCGGGACGTATGTGCGCGAGCGGCCCGTGCCCCGCCGCGTCGCCCGCTCGGGGTACCGGCCGGCCGGCGGCGCCACCCCCTTCCGGCAGGAGCAGGCCGACGGCGACGCGCACGGCACGTGGGAGTCGCGCAGCGAACAGGCCGAGGCGAGCGTGGCCGTGGCCGAGCGGCTCGCCATCAAGCCCGGCGACCGCGTGATGTGCACGCGGTACGTCTTCCGGGAGGCGGGCGAGGCCATGATGCTCTCCACCTCCTGGGAGCCGCTCGACCTCACCGGCCGCACACCCGTGATGCTGCCCGAGGAGGGGCCGCTCGGCGGCATGGGCGTCGTCGAGCGGATGGCCGCGATCGACGTCGTCGTCGACAACGTCACCGAGGAGGTCGGCGCCCGCCCCGGCCTCGCCGAGGAGTTGCTCGCCCTCGGCGGTGTCCCCGGACACGTCGTCCTGGTCGTCCAGCGCACCTTCTACGCCTCGGGCCGCGCGGTGGAAACGGCCGAGGTGGTCGTCCCCGCCGACCGGTACCGGGTCTCCTACCATCTGCCGGTGAGGTAGCGCGCGCCCTCTTCCACCGGCAGGCTGCGCCGGCTCATCGGTCGGCAGGCTGTGCCGCCTGTCCGTCCGGCGGTCGCGGTCCCACCCGTCATCCGATGGCGCCGCCTGTCCGTCTGGCGGTCGCGGTCCCCACCCGTCATCCGATGGCGCCGTCTGTCCGTCTGCCTGTCACCGCCCCGCCTGTCACCCGGCGGCACCCTCGCCCCTCACCCGCCGGCGCCCCGCCCGTCACCCCGGCGGCGCCCCCCCGCCTGTCACCCGGCGGCGCCCCCCGCCCGTCAACCAGCAGCGCCGCCAGGCGAGTTGGGGAGCCCCGGGGAGGTGTGAGATGGCGCACGCCTCCCGTGCGCCTCCCGCGCCCCTTTCCCCTGTCCGTCGGTCCGGTCGGCCGCTCGGTCCCGCTCTCGGTGCGGCGTATGAATCCGGTCAATCCGGTCGTTCCCGCAGGTGGCCTCCCTTGGCCCCGGCATGCCTCCGACCGGACGCATCGGGGCGCGGAGGCGGCGCGTTCCGCATCGTGCGCCCCCTGCGTTCTGGCTGGTTGCGTACCTCTTTGTGCAAAGCCGTATTCGCTCCGTGAAGGTTGGGCGTAGGCTCGGGCATATGCGGATCGGGGTTTCCTTGGCGGGTGGGGCGCGGCACGAACCGCGGGCGGGAAGTGGAGGGGCGCGATGAACGACAGCACGGTCACTCTTCCCTGGCTGGTCTTCCGGCAGGACGACAACGGCAATCGCTACCGCGTGGGCAGGTACGCCACCCGGGCCGAGGCCCAGAAGATCGCGGACACCCTCGACGACCGCGGCCACCAGCAGCTCTACTGGGTCGAGCGGCTCGGCGCGAACGGGAAGGGCGGGGTGGACTGACCGGGGCCGACGAGCCCGGCCGGCAGCCCGTAGGCTCCGGCGCATGACGGAACGGATCGTGGTGGGCGCCGCCCTGGTCGACGGCGGACGCCTCCTCGCCGCGCGCCGCAGCGCGCCGGCCGAACTGGCCGGACGCTGGGAGTTGCCCGGCGGCAAGGTCGAGGCGGGCGAGACGCCCGAGGCCGCCCTCGTGCGGGAACTGCGCGAGGAACTGGGCGTGGCGGCCGAAGCCGGGGAGCGCGTCCCGGGTCGGTGGCCCCTGAGATCACCCTTCGTCCTGCACGTGTGGACGGCACGGCTGCTCCCCGGTTCCCCCGACCCCGAACCCCTTGAGGACCACGACGTCCTGCGCTGGCTGACCCCCGACCGCGTCTGGGACGTGCCCTGGCTCGACCAGGACGTGCCGGCCGTCGCGCGGGCGCTCGCGCACCTGGGGCTCGGCGCGACGGACGCGTGAGGTGCGTGAGCGGGTCGCCATGAGCGCGCCCGCGCGCCGCGCCTGACACGGTGCGCCCTCTTGAGCGGTACCGAGCCCCGAATCCAGGGTATGTGCCCATTAACCCCATGAAAGCGGACATGGGTGGGGGATCGCCGGCCAGGAAGTGAGCGGCGTGATCGACAGTGAGGGCGGCCGTGCGGAGTGGGTCTTTCCCGCGGTGCCGGACGCCGTGCGGACCGCCCGCCGGCAGGTTCGCGGCGCCCTGCGCGAGTGGGACCTCGACAGTGTCGGCGACATCGCCGTCCTGCTGGTCAGCGAGCTGGTGACCAACGCCCTGCGGCACGCCACCGGCCCCATAGGCGTCGCCCTGCTCCGCCGCCCCGCCGCACCGCCCGGGATCCTGCTGGTGGAGGTCTCCGACCCGCTGCCCGACCCGCCGCGCGAGCGCGTCGCCCGTCCCGAGGACGAGGACGGCCGCGGCCTCCAGCTGGTGGCATCCTCCGTGCACCGCTGGGGCACCCGGGCCGGGGACGCGGGCAAGACGGTGTGGTTCGAACTCACGCTCCCGGGGTGACAGAACGGCCACAACTGGTTCAGGCCAGTGGCAGTTGTGGCACAGCGTGATTCGATGCCGTGTCCGCTGGTTAGAAGACTGGAAGTGTTGGCGCGGTCCGGACCGAAAACCATCGGGGCCGTGCTGTGATCGTGAACACCGTGTTGTGCGGCGCCGTAGTGCTGGATACTGCGGGCAGCCGCCTTTGGTGACCGGTGCCGGACGCGGTGAGCTGGAGGGGACGGTTCGCGTGAGCGAGATACCAGCGAGGCCCACGAAGTCGGAGGGCCCGTCGGAAGACGCGCCACTCGGTGACGCGGTGTGGCAGAGCAGCCCGCCCGGCTCCATCTACGACTACATCAAGGTCGCGTCCTTCTCCATCGGCCCCGACGGGCTCGTCGACCAGTGGAGCCTGCGCGCGGAGCAACTGCTCGGCATCCCCGCCGAACACGCCGTCGGCACCGACCCCATCGACGCCTTCATCGATCCCGACCTGCGGGAGCGCGGCCAGCGGAAAATGGCCGAGATCCTCGACGGCCGGGAGTGGACCGGCGTGGTCCCCTTCCGCGCGCCGGACGCCGACAGCGGCTCCGGGACCGGCTCCGGGACCGGGACCGGTCGCGGGACACGCGGCCTCGCCGAGGTGTACGTCATGCCGACGCGGACGGAGGACGGCGAGAAGGCCGCCGTCTGCATCGTCGTCGACGTGCGCGTCCTGCGCAGCATCGAGACCGATCTCGCCGCCTCGCAGGCCATATTCGGCCAGTCTCCGTTCGGCTTCCTGCTGATCGACCCCGACCTCCGGGTGCGCCGCGCCAACCAGCGGTTCGCCTCCACCTTCGGCGGCACGCCCGACGACCACCGCGGCAAGGGCGTCCACGACTATCTGTCGCGCGCCGAGGCCGACCGGGTCTCCGCGACCCTGCGCCGGGTGCTGGAGAGCGGCGACTCCATCACGGACATGCACGTCACGGGGTTCGTGCCGGGCTCGGAGGAACGCCGCCACTGGTCGGTCAACCTCTACCGCGTCCACAGCGGTTCGGGCCGCCCCATCGGCGTCGCCTGGCTGGGAACCGACATCACCGCCCGCCGCGCCGCCGCCCGCGAGGCCGCCGCCGCCCGCCGCAACCTCGCCCTGCTCAACGAGGCCGGCGCCCGCATCGGCAACTCCCTCGACCTGGAGACCACCGCCCGCGAACTCCTCGACGTCGTCGTCCCCGGCTTCTGCGACCTCGCCACCGTCGACCTCTACCAGGGCCTCCTGGTCGGCGACGAGACCCCCGCCGGCCTGGCCGACGGCAGCGCGGAGCTGCGCCGCGTCGCCTACTCCAGCGCCGTCTCCGACGCGCCCCTGCACGGCGCCGGAGAGCGCGTCCAGCTCGGCGCCGTCCACCACTACCCCTTCAACTCGTCCTGCGCGGACGCCCTGCGTACGGGCCGCCCGCGCACCGTCCCCGCCGAGGACGGCAGCCTCGTACAGTCCACGCTCGCCGTGCCGATGGTCGCCCACGACACGGTCGTCGGACTCGCCCAGTTCGCCCGCACCAAGGGCAGCGAACCCTTCGGCGACCGGGACCGCGACCTCGCCGTGGAGCTGGCCGCGCGCGCCGCCGTCTGCATCGACAACGCCCGCCTCTACCGGCGCGAGCACGAACGCGCGCTGATACTGCAGCGCTCACTCCTCCCGCCCGGCGACCCCGAGGCATCCGGGCTCGACATCGCCTGCCGCTACCTGCCCGGCGAAGCGGCCACCGGCCGGGCCAGCGAAGTCGGCGGCGACTGGTTCGACGTCATCGAACTCCCGGGCCACCGCACCGCGCTGGTCGTCGGCGACGTCATGGGCCGCGGTCTGCGCGCCGCGGTCGCGATGGGCGAACTCCGCACCGCCGTCCGCACCCTGGCCCAGCTCGACCTCGAACCGGCCGAGGTGCTCTCCCAGCTGGACGAGATCGCGCGCGGTCTCGGCGCACCCGGAGGCGTTCAGCAGGCCACCCGGGCCGCCCGACGCCCCCGCGAGGCCGACCTCTCCGAGGTCTACCTGGCGACCTGCGTGTACGCCGTCTACGACTCGGTGACCCGGCGCTGCACCTTCGCCAACGCCGGGCATCTGCCGCCCGTCCTGGTCGAACCCGGCGAGTCCGCGCTGATGCTGGACGTGCCGCCCGGCCTGCCCCTCGGCGTCGGCGGGGAGCCCTTCGAGGAGGTGGAGGTCGAACTGCCCGAGGGCGCCCTCCTCGCCCTCTACACCGACGGCCTGGTCGAGAGCCGCGACCACCCCCTCGACGAGGGACTCCAGGCCTTCGTGGGCGCCCTCACCGACCCCACCCAGCCGTTGGAGGACGTCTGCGACCAGGTCCTCAACACCCTCGACAGCCACCACGGCGAGGACGACATCGCCCTGCTGATGGCCCGCGTCCAGGGCCTGCCCACGGAGTCCGTCGGCGACTGGACCCTGCCGCGCGAGCCGCGCAGCGTCGGCCGGGCCCGCGAGCTGGCCCGCGCCCAGCTGCTCGACTGGGACATGGAACCGCTGGTCGACACGACGGAGCTGCTGGTCAGCGAACTCGTCACCAACGCGCTCCGGTACGGCGAGGGCGAGATCAGGCTCCGCCTGCTGCTCGACCGCACCCTGGTCTGCGAGGTCTGGGACTCCGGCCTGGTCCAGCCCCGCAGGCGCCGCGCCCGCGACACCGACGAGGGCGGCCGGGGCCTGCAACTGGTCGGGCTGCTCAGCGCGGCCTGGGGCTCCCGCCGTACGCCACGCGGCAAGACGGTGTGGTTCGAACTGCCCCTGCCGGGCGGCGACACCCAGCTCACGGACCCGGCGGAGGCCCTGCTGAGCCTGTTCTGACCCACCGCGCCCCCTGACCGCAACCGGAACACCGGTTCGACTCGTCCCCGCAGGCAACACGCGGGGCGCGTCGGCGCTCCGCAGGGAGGGGACCCGGTGGGACACACGGAAGCCAAGGCCGACAGCGCGAGCGAGAGCAAGGGCAAGAGCGAGGGCGAGGGCGAGAGCGCGAGCAAGGGCAGGAGACGGAGACGGATCCGCCGCATCACCCTCGCCGTCCTCCTGGTCCTGCTCCTCCCCCTCCTCACCGCCGAGACCGCCCTGCGCGTCAACTACATGGGCGACCCCGCCGACGGCACGTACACCAGGAACCGCGACGCGATCTGGCTCGGCCACGCCTGGGTCGACGGCCGCAAGGACGACGCGGACCTCGCCGCCTTCGCCCGCCGCGTCAGGACCACCGGCATCCGCGACCTGTACGTCCACACCGGCCCGATGGAGCACGACGGCACCCTGCCGAAGTCGCTGTACCCCAAGGCCCGATGGCTGATCGACGGCGTGCACCGCGAACTGCCCGGCGTCCGCGTCCAGGCCTTCCTCGGCGACGTCCTCGCCACCGAGGGCCCCGACGGCATGCGGCTGGACGACGCCGGCACCCGCGCCGCCGTCGTCGGCTCGGCCCGCCAGGTGCTCGACGCCGGCTACGACGGCGTCCACCTCGACCTGGAACCGCTGCACTCGGGCGACCGGGACTACCTCTCCCTCCTGGACGACGTCCGCGAGGTCACCCGGGCCCGCGACGCGCAGCTGTCCGTCGCCGCCCACCAGATCGACCCGCTCCCGGCCCTGCACTCCGTCTTCGGCTTCTTCACCGAGCACCCCAAGTGGTGGTCCCAGGAGTACTTCGGGCAGGTCGCCCGCCGCGTCGACCAGATCGCCGTGATGTCGTACGACACCGCGCAGCCCCTGGAGGGCACCTACGGCGGGTACGTGGCCCAGCAGACCTCCCTCGCGCTGGAGGTCACGCCGCCCACCACCCACCTGCTGATGGGCCTGCCCTTCTACCACGAGAGCAACTTCGACCACTGGGGCCATGCCGAGACCGTCGCCGCCGCCGTCCGCGGTGTCCGCCTCGGGCTCTCCCGCACGGACGCCGACCGGCAGCTCTTCGGCGTCGCGCCGTACATCGACTTCGCCGCGACGGACACGAACTGGAAGGAGTACCGCGACGGCTGGGTCCGCTAGGAGCGGCGCCGGATCTTCGAACCCAGCCAGACCAGCGGGTCGTACTTGCGGTCCACGGCCCGTTCCTTGAGGGGGATCAGCGCGTTGTCCGTGATCTTGATGCCCTCGGGGCAGACCTCCGTACAGCACTTGGTGATGTTGCAGTAGCCGAGGCCGTGCTCGTCCTGGGCCGTGCGCCCGCGGTCCAGGCCGGTGTCGTCGGCCGCGTCGAGCGGGTGCATGTCCAGTTCGGCGACGCGCATGAGGAAGCGCGGCCCCGCGAAGGCCGGCTTGTTCTCCTCGTGGTCACGCACCACATGGCAGGTGTCCTGGCACAGGAAGCACTCGATGCACTTGCGGAACTCCTGCGAGCGGTCCACGTCCTCCTGCGCCATCCGGTACTCGCCCGGCCCGAGGTCGGCGGGCGGGACGAAGGACGGGACCTCGCGGGCCTTGGTGTAGTTGAAGCCGACGTCCGTCACCAGGTCGCGGACGACGGGGAAGGCGCGCAGGGGCGTGACGGTGATCGTCTCCTCGCGGGTGAAGACGGACATCCGGCTCATGCACAGCAGCCGTGGCCGCCCGTTGACCTCCGCGGAGCACGAACCGCACTTGCCCGCCTTGCAGTTCCAGCGCACGGCGAGGTCGGGGGCCTGGGTGGCCTGGAGGCGGTGGATGATGTCGAGGACCACCTCGCCTTCGTTCACCTCGACCTCGAAGTCCTCCAGTCCGCCGCCCTCGACGTCACCGCGCCACACCTTGAAGCGGGCCTGGTAGCCGCTCATTCGGACCGCCCCTCCAGTTCCTCGTCGGCGAGGTACTTCACCAGCTCCTCCTTCTCGAAGAGGGCGAGCAGGTCGGGCCGGATCGGCTCCGTGGTCTGCCGTTCCAGGGTGATCTGGCCGCGCTCCGGGTCCGTCGTGCCCAGGGTGCCCGCCGGGTCGGCGAGCGAGCACAGCAGGTTGGCCGGGCGCCACCGGCGGTCCATCGACGGATGGTCCTCGCGGGTGTGCCCGCCGCGGGACTCGGTGCGTTCCAGCGCGGCCCGGGCCACGCACTCACTGACCAGCAGCATGTTCCTGAGGTCCAGGGCGAGGTGCCAGCCGGGGTTGAACTGGCGGTGCCCCTCGACGCCGGCCCGGCGGGCCCGTACCCGCAGCTCGGCCAGTTTCTCCAGGGCCTGCTTCATCTCCGGCTCCCGCCGGATGATGCCCACCAGGTCGTTCATCGTCTGCTGGAGTTCCTGGTGGAGGGTGTACGGGTTCTCCGGCGGGCTGTCCTCGTGCGCCTCCGCCTCGGCGGAGAACGGCCGCAGCGCCTCGGCCGCGGCCGCGTCGACCTGGGCGTCGTCCACCCGGGGACGGGTGCCGGACGCGCTGCCCGCCGCGTACTCGGCGGCGTGCCGGCCCGCCCGGCGCCCGAAGACCAGCAGGTCGGAGAGGGAGTTGCCGCCCAGCCGGTTGGAGCCGTGCATGCCGCCGGCCACCTCACCGGCCGCGTACAGCCCCGGCACCCCGCGCGCGGCGGTCGTGTCGGAGTCGACGGCGATACCGCCCATCACGTAGTGGCAGGTGGGCCCGACCTCCATCGCCTCGGCCGTGATGTCGACGTCGGCCAGCTCCTTGAACTGGTGGTACATGGAGGGCAGCCGTCGCTTGATCACCTCGGCGGGCATCCGGGTCGACACGTCCAGGAAGACCCCGCCGTGCGGGGAGCCCCGGCCCTCCTTGACCTCGGCGTTGATCGCGCGGGCGACCTCGTCGCGGGGGAGCAGCTCGGGCGGACGGCGGTTGTGGTCGGGGTCGTCGTACCAGCGGTCGCCCTCTTCCTCGGACTCTGCGTACTTCTCCTTGAAGACGTCCGGGACGTAGTCGAACATGAACCGCTTGCCGTCCGAGTTCCTGAGCACCCCGCCGTCGCCGCGCACCGACTCGGTGACGAGGATGCCCTTCACCGAGGGCGGCCAGACCATGCCCGTCGGATGGAACTGCACGAACTCCATGTTCAGCAGGGGCGCTCCGGCGAGCAGCGCCAGGGAGTGGCCGTCCCCGGTGTACTCCCACGAGTTCGACGTCACCTTGAAGGACTTGCCGATCCCACCGGTGGCGATCACCACCGAGGGTGCCTCCAGCACGAAGAAACGGCCGGTCTCCCGCTCGTAGCCGAAGACGCCGGACACCCGGCGTCCGTCCTTGAGCACGCGGGTGACCGTGCACTCCTGGAAGACCCGCAGCCGGGACTCGTGGTCGCCGGTCTCCCGGAAGTCCTCCTGCTGGAGGGAGACGATCTTCTGCTGGAGGGTGCGGATCAGCTCCAGGCCGGTGCGGTCGCCGACGTGGGCGAGGCGCGGGTACTCGTGGCCGCCGAAGTTCCGCTGGGAGATCCGGCCGTCCTCGGTACGGTCGAACAGCGCGCCCCAGGTCTCCAGCTCCCACACCCGCTGCGGCGCCTCCTGGGCGTGCAGCTCGGCCATCCGCCACTGGTTGAGGAACTTGCCGCCGCGCATGGTGTCGCGGAAGTGGACCTGCCAGTCGTCCCCGGAGTTGACGTTGCCCATGGCGGCCGCGATGCCGCCCTCGGCCATCACCGTGTGCGCCTTGCCGAACAGCGACTTGCAGATCACGGCCGTACGGGCGCCCCGCTCGCGGGCCTCGACGGCGGCGCGCAGCCCGGCGCCGCCCGCGCCCACCACGACGACGTCCCATTGCTGCCGGTCGACCACGGACATCAGAAGAACCTCGGATCGTCGAAGGCACCGGACGCGACGAGATACACGTAGAGGTCGGCGACCCCCACGCTCACCAGCGAAGCCCACGCCAGCTGCATGTGCCGGGCGTTCAGCTTCCCGACCCACTGCCACATCCGGTAGCGCACGGGATGCCGGGAGAAGTGCTTGAGCTTGCCGCCGACGATGTGCCGGCAGGAGTGGCAGGAGAGGGTGTACGCCCAGATCAGGACGATGTTGGCGAGGAACACCAGGGTGCCCAGGCCCATGTGGCCCCACGCGTAGTCCTCGTCGCGGAAGGCGAGCACGGTGTCGTAGGTGAGGATCAGGGCGACCAGCAGCGCCGCGTAGAAGAAATACCGGTGCACGTTCTGCAGGATGAGCGGGAAGCGGGTCTCGCCGGTGTACTTCTGGTGCGGCTCGGCCACGGCGCAGGCGGGCGGGGAGGCCCAGAAGCCGCGGTAGTAGGCCTTGCGGTAGTAGTAGCAGGTCAGGCGGAAGCCGAGTGGGAAGACCAGGATGATGATGGCGGGGGAGATGCCCCACCAGCCGCCGAACAACTCCCAGTTGGGCCCGCCGCGCATCGGCTCGCAGTTCTCCGCCAGACAGGGGGAGTAGAAGGGCGAGACGTACGGGGCCGCGTAGTAGTCCGCGTTGGCGAAGGCCCGCCAGGTCGAGTAGGCGATGAAGGCCAGCAGGCCCGCGGCGGTGGCGGCCGGGGCCAGCCACCAGCGGTCGGTGCGCAGGTGCGGGGCGCGGATGGCGGCGCGCGTCGGGGTGTGGACGCCGCCGCCCCGGGGATGGGGGTCGGTGTCTGGAGGTTCGGTGCCAGTGGCCACTGGGCGACTCCGGTCGTCGGGGCGGGTTCAGGGGGCGTGGCGGTCGCGGGCGCCCAGTCCCTCGTCGTCCGTGTCCGTCCACAGCGAGAGGTCGTACGGATCGTCGGAGATGGTGACGAGGTCGGGCCGCTTCGGCGCGCCCGGCGAGGCGGCGGCCTCCCGCAGCAGCGCGACGCTCTCGCGCAGGTGCTCGGCGTCGGTGCGGACCCGGCGGATCTCCAGGCCACCGCTGCCGACCTGCTGTTCCAGGCGGCCCACCGAGCGGGACAGGTCGTCGAGGGTGTGCTGAATCCTTGTCAGTTCCTCGTGCACGGACATGACGTGACCTCACTTCCTGCGGCCGCGGCCAGGGGCCGGCCTTGGACGGCGACGTTCATGCGCCTGCGAGTGTTGCGCGTCACACCCGCCGCTGGGAAGGGATGTGCACCGATTGACCGAGGCGCGTGGACGCACTCCTGGGTCCGTTGCTCCACTCGGGTGGCCTTACCCACCGTCGCCGCCGTGTCGCCCTCCGTTGCCGAATCCTTTCCCCTTCAGTGGCCAGGGACCGGCTGAATACAAATGATCAACTCCAAATACCGCTAACGCGATCACCGCGCCCGCGGCCCTCCGGAGGTACAGAGATGTCCCACGTCGGCGTCGGACCGCGCGCTGTCATGCGCTCGGTCGCCTTCCTCACCGCGGGCGCGCTCGCGGTCCCCGCGCTGGCCGCCTGCACCTCCGAGGAACCGAAGGGCAAGCCGCTCGCCGGGCAGGACACCGCCGCCGCGGCCCGCGCCCGGATCTCCGACGGCGGCACCCTGCGCTGGGCCGCGGACTCCGTGCCGGAGACCCTGAACGCCTTCCAGTCCGACGCCGACGCGACCACGGCCCGCGTCGCCCAGGCCGTGCTGCCCTCGATGTACCGGATGGACGAGACCGGCCGACCGGTCCGCAACCCCGACTACCTGGAGTCGGCCGAGGTCGTCGACACCGAGCCCAAACAGGTCGTCGTGTACAAGCTGAACCAGCAGGCGGTCTGGAGCGACGGCCGGGAGATCGGCGCCGCCGACTTCGCCGCCCAGTGGCGCGCCCTGTCCGGCAAGGACAGCGCGTACTGGACCGCCCGCAACGCCGGCTACGACCGCATCGAGAAGATCGAGCGCGGCGCCGACGACCTGGAGGTCAAGGTCACCTTCAGCCGTCCCTACGCCGACTGGAAGTCCCTGTTCACGCCGCTGTACCCGAAGGACG
The DNA here is from genome assembly GCF_042740985.1 of Streptomyces sp. NPDC058985. Classification (NCBI taxonomy): domain Bacteria; kingdom Bacillati; phylum Actinomycetota; class Actinomycetes; order Kitasatosporales; family Streptomycetaceae; genus Streptomyces; species Streptomyces sp. NPDC058985. The sequence continues at coordinate 203,078 of NZ_JBHYJX010000007.1, forward strand.
TCATGGGCACCCCCGACGCCTTCAACGACGGCGCGCGCCGCGAGCTGAAGACCACCGCCGGGCCCTTCGCGGTCAAGAAGGTCGACACCAAGGAGGACGAGGTCGTCCTCACCGGCAACCCGCGCTGGTGGGGCGAGCCGGCCAAGCTGGAGCAGATCGTCCTGCGCGCCGTCCCCCGCGAGAAGCGGGTCTCCCAGCTCGCGGCGGGCAAGCTCGACCTCGCGGAGATCGACCCGGAGACCGCCGAGGAGGTCGCCGTGGCCGCCGGCCCCCGCGACGCCGGCACCGGCACCCCGCTGATGGGCCCGGAGGCCGGCCCCTCCGCGAGCCGGCAGGGCAGGTCCGCCGCGCAGGCGCTGCGCTCCTGGGCCATCGCCAAGGGCTCCGACGAGGACGCCGCCGAGGAGGAGACCCTCGCCCGCGAGGAGCGGGAGGAGGCGCTGGCCAAGCGGGAACGCAGGCAGCGGGCGCTGAGCGGCTTCGAGGTGCGCAAGTCCCTGGAGCCCGCCTACACCCAGCTCGCCCTCAACGGCGCCGACGGCCCCCTCGCCGACGAGCGCGTCCGGAGGGCCGTGGCCCGCGCCCTGGACCGGGGGAAGCTGGCCAAGGCGGTCCTGGGGCCGCTGGGCCTGCCGGCCAAGCCGGTCGGCAGCCACATCGCGCTGGCCGGCCAGCCCGCCTACGCCGACGGCAGCGGCGCGCTCGGCGAGCAGAACGCCAAGGAGGCCCGGGCCCTGCTCGCGGACGCCGGCTGGGTGCCCGGCGGGCCGGTGAAGAAGCCCGAGGAGGCCGAGAAGGCGGCCGGCGCCGAGGGCGACAAGGACGGCGACGGCAAGAAGTCCGAGGACGGCGACGACGACGGGACGTACATCGTCGGCGAGGACGAAAAGAACGACGGCAAGAACGAGGGCGGCGCCGAGAACGAGGACGACGCCAAGGACGACGGCACCGGCCAGGAGAGCGGCGAGCAGGACAGCAGCGGCAAGAACACCGCGCAGGGCGGCGCCCCCGGCGCGTACGCCCCCAAGGGCACCGCCGCCCCGGCCGCCGCCGAGGCCCCCGTCGCCAAGGACGGCAAGGCGCTCACCCTGCGCTTCGTGCTCCCCTCGGGACCCGGCTCCGACGCGCTGCGCACCGTCGCCGACCGCGTCTCGGACATGCTGGAGAAGATCGGCGTCGGCACCGACATCACCAAGGTGCCGGACGAGAGCTACTTCAAGGACCACATCGCCTCCGGCGAGTACGACCTGGCGCTCTACTCCTGGCCGGCCTCCGCCTTCCCCGCCACCGACGCCCGCCCCATCTACGCCAAGCCCGTCCCGGCCGCCGACGGCTCCCTGAACGTCGCGCAGAACTACACCCGGGTCGGCACCGACCAGGTCGACCAGCTCTTCGACCGGGCCATGGGCACGCTGGACGAGGGGGAGGCGCGGGACCTGCTGCGCAAGGCCGATTCGCGGATCTGGGCGGCGGCCGGCTCCATCCCGCTCTACCAGCGGCCCCAGCTGATCGCGGCCCGCAAGAACCTCGCCAACGCGGGTGCCTTCGGCTTCGAGACGCCGGTCTACCAGGACATGGGCTTCCTGAAGAAGGGCGCGAACGGCTCCCGTCCCTCGGCCACGCCCTCGTCCTGACGCGGCTCCCACCCCTCCCGGCAAGCCCCAGTGCCCGGGGCCCCGTACCATTGGGTGAGGCCGTGGCATGTACCGCCCGGCAGGCCCGCGTGACACGGACGTACGCGAGGGCCGTCCACACACCCTCCGGGAGTACGCCTCATATGGCCACGCGCCACGACATCCGCAACGTAGCCATCGTCGCCCACGTCGACCACGGCAAGACCACCATCGTCGACGGCATGCTGAAGCAGGCCGGTGCCTTCGCCGCCCACCAGCTCGAGGGCGTCGACGACCGCATGATGGACTCGAACGACCTGGAGCGTGAGAAGGGCATCACGATCCTCGCCAAGAACACCGCGGTGAAGTACCACCCGAAGGACGGCGGGGACCCGATCACGATCAACATCATCGACACCCCCGGCCACGCCGACTTCGGCGGCGAGGTCGAGCGGGGTCTGTCGATGGTCGACGGCGTCGTCCTGCTCGTGGACGCCTCCGAGGGCCCGCTCCCGCAGACCCGCTTCGTGCTGCGCAAGGCGCTCAGCCAGCGGCTGCCGATCATCCTCTGCATCAACAAGACGGACCGCCCGGACGCCCGGATCGACGAGGTCGTCAACGAGACCTACGACCTCTTCCTCGACCTGGACGCCGACGAGGAGCAGATCGAGTTCCCGATCGTCTACGCCTGCGGCCGGGACGGCGTCGCCTCCCTGACCAAGCCCGACGACGGCACGGTCCCCTCGGACTCCACCAGCCTGGAGCCCTTCTTCTCGACGATCCTGGACTACATCCCGGCCCCGGTCTACGACGAGGAGGCCCCGCTCCAGGCGCACGTCACCAACCTGGACGCGGACAACTTCCTCGGCCGCATCGCGCTGCTGCGCGTGCACCAGGGCGAGCTGAAGAAGGGGCAGACCGTCGCCTGGATGAAGCGCGACGGCTCCGTGTCCAACGTGCGGATCTCCGAGCTGATGATGACGGAGGCCCTCACCCGCAAGCCCGCCGAGAAGGCCGGCCCGGGCGACATCTGCGCGGTCGCCGGTATCCCCGACATCATGATCGGCGAGACCCTGGCCGACCAGGAGAACCCGGTCCCGCTGCCGCTGATCACGGTGGACGAGCCCGCGATCTCCATGGTGATCGGCACCAACACCTCCCCGCTGGTCGGCCGCGGCGCCACCGGCAAGGGCGCGGACAACAAGGCGGCCGTCAAGGACCGCAAGGTCACCGCCCGCCAGGTCAAGGACCGCCTGGACCGCGAGCTGATCGGCAACGTCTCGCTCCGCGTCCTGGACACCGAGCGCCCGGACGCCTGGGAGGTGCAGGGCCGCGGTGAGCTGGCGCTGGCCATCCTGGTCGAGCAGATGCGCCGTGAGGGCTTCGAGCTGACCATCGGCAAGCCGCAGGTCGTCACCAAGGAGGTCGACGGCAAGACGCACGAGCCCGTCGAGCGCATGACGATCGACGTGCCCGAGGAGCACATGGGCGCGGTCACGCAGCTCATGGGCGTGCGCAAGGGCCGGATGGACAACATGTCCAACCACGGTTCGGGCTGGGTCCGCATGGAGTTCGTGGTGCCCTCCCGCGGTCTGATCGGATTCCGGACGGAGTTCCTCACCCAGACCCGCGGCACGGGTATCGCCCACTCCATCCACGAGGGCCACGAGCCCTGGTTCGGCGCCCTGACGACCCGCAACAACGGCTCGCTGGTCGCCGACCGCTCCGGTGCCGTCACCGCCTTCGCGATGACCAACCTCCAGGAGCGCGGCGTGCTCTTCACCGAGCCCGGCACCGAGGTGTACGAGGGCATGATCGTCGGCGAGAACTCCCGTGCCGACGACATGGACGTCAACATCACCAAGGAGAAGAAGCTCACCAACATGCGGTCGTCCTCGGCCGACTCGTTCGAGGCGATCGTCCCGCCGCGCAAGCTCTCCCTGGAGCAGTCCCTGGAGTTCTGCCGCGACGACGAGTGCGTCGAGGTGACCCCGGAAGCCGTCCGCATCCGCAAGGTGAACCTGGACGCCCGCGAGCGCGCCCGCGCCGCGAGCCGCGCCAAGCACGGCTGATCCGAGCGCGGCCGGCGCACACGGCCGGCCTCGCGCAGAACCCGGGTGCCCCCATGATGGGGGTGCCCGGGTTTTTTTCAACCCGTTTTCAGGGTCGTGGACGGCCCCGCACGTACCCCTCGGCGTCCGAAAAACGGAGATCGCCACCCGATAGCCATGTAACACGTCCGTTTCGCGGCCTTCTTGTCACGATCAGTTTGTCCAGATTTTGGAAGATCTACCCGGCAGCTGTGACTGAATTGAGATTTAAAGACGGTGGTAGGCCCTTCTGCTCATGGCAGATAGTTAGCCGCGTAGCGCTCGGGTCAATGGGTCTCGTGCTGTGGGGACAGCACACGACTCACGAGCACCAGGGGTGTCTGATCTTCCGTCAGGGGTGTCGGGAGGCAGGACATAGGCCCCTCTTGTCGGTGAACACGTGGAGTCATGAGGAGGTACCCATGCGCGGTGTCACGAACACCAGGTGGGTCACACGGTCCGTCGCCCCCAACTGCGCCCTGGCGGACGGCGATCGATTCTGAGGAGTGAGCCGGCCGTGGCAGTCCGGCCATCCGGCTACGCGCGTCCGGCTGCGGGTTTCCCACATCCCCTGGGATTTCCTGACGCTTCTTCATGATCCTTTCCACGTCCGGCCAGATCTGCGCCGGTCGCCGGATCGGTACACCCACACTTGTGAAATGGGCGAATTGTGACAAGTCCGATCGACATCGAGGGCAGCGGAACGTCGGCCATCGCCGATGAGTCGCCGCAGCCCGTCAAGACCGTCGAGGCCGAGAGCCAGGAAGGCCGGTCCCCCGGCCAGCTGATGTGGCTGCGTTTCAAGCGCGACCGGGTCGGCGTCGTCTCCGCGTGCATCGTGATCCTGTACTTCCTCGTCGCCGCGCTGGCCCCGCTCATCGCGAAGGTGTACGGGAAGGACCCCTACACGCTGTACGCCCAGGAACCGGACTATCCCTTCCTGCTGGACGACTTCGCCATGCCCACGGGCTCCTTCGGCGGCATGTCGGGCGACTTCTGGTTCGGCGTCGAACCCAAGCTCGGACGCGACGTGTTCACGATGCTGCTGTACGGCATGCGGACCTCGCTCTACATGGCCGTGGCCGTCACGCTGCTCTGCGTGGTCACGGGCGTGATCATCGGTATGGTCAGCGGCTTCTTCGGGGGCCGTGTCGACTACTGGCTGGGCCGGATCACCGACTTCTTCCTGGCCTTCCCGCAGCAGCTCTTCTTCATCGCCTTCATGCCCGTCGTGACCGCGATGTTCGTCTCCCCGCAGGACGAGACCCCCACCTATCTGCGTGCCGTCGCCATCACGCTGGTGATGTGGTTCCTGGGCTGGATGGGGCTGGCCCGCCTCGTGCGCAGCTCTGTACTGTCGCTGCGCGAGCGGGAGTTCGTCGAGGCGGCGAAGGTGTCGGGTGCCTCGCCCTGGCGCATCGTGCGCAAGGAGATCCTGCCGAACATCGTCACACCGATCCTGGTGCAGGCCACGTACATCCTGCCCAGCACGATCCTGTCCATCGCCTTCCTGTCCTACATCGGCGTCGGGTTCGTCGAACCGACCCCCGACTGGGGCCGCATGTTCGCCATCGGCGCCGACGTGTACGAGCAGGATCCGATGTTCATGTTCTTCCCGGGAGTGGCGCTGGTCGTCTTCGTCCTCTCCTTCAACCTTCTCGGAGACTCCGTCCGAGACGCATTCGACCCCAAGACCGGACGGTAATCGTCCATTGGTGGGTGGGGGAGCTGCCGCCCCCGTGCCGGGCTTCCGGACCGTCAGGCAGCAACTCGTGGACAACTACCTACAGGCAGGTGGATCGGCATCATGAAGCCCATCAGAACGCGCACCACTCGTGCCATAGCCGTGGCCATCGTGGCCGGCACGCTGGTGCTGACCGGCTGCTCCGACAACGGTGGGGACAGCAAGGGCAAGAGCGACGCCAAGAACCAGAAGGACGCCGCGGAGCAGCAGGCTCCCGTGGCCTACGGGGACGCCGCGGCCTCCAACGGTCCGGCCGAGGACGTGGCCGGGGCGAAGCCGGGCGGGTTCATCAACGTCTACATGCAGTCCGACCTGACGCACATGGACCCGGGTCAGATCTACGTCAGCGACGCCGGACAGTTCGCCAACCTCATCCACCGAGGTCTGACGAACTTCCAGGAGGACGAGAAGGGCAACCTGACCGTCGTCGGTGACATCGCGACCGACTCCGGCCAGTCCTCCGACGGCGGCAAGACCTGGACGTACAAGCTCAAGGACGGCGTCAAGGACGACCAGGGCAACGTCATCACCTCGAAGGACGTGCGCCACTCCATCGAGCGCCTGTACTCCAAGGTGATCTTCGACGGCCCCACGTTCGTCCAGTCCTGGCTCTCGGGCAACGACTACCGCAAGGCCCTTCCGGACGGTCCGTACAAGGGCAAGCACCTGCCGGACTCGGTGCTGGAGACCCCCGACGACAAGACCGTGGTCTTCCACTTCTCCCAGCCGCGGCCGGACCTGCCGCAGGCGCTCGCCATGGCCGGTTACGCGGTCGTGCCCGAGAAGCGGGACACGAAGGAGAAGTACGACGACGCCCCGGCGGCACTCGGCCCCTACAAGATCGCCGAGTACAAGCCCGGCAAGTCGATGAAGCTCGTCAAGAACGACCAGTGGGACCCGAAGACGGACTCGGTCCGGCACCAGTACGTCGACGGTTACAACTTCAGCAGCACGATCGACCAGGCCAGCCAGACCAAGCGCCTGGCCGCCGACCAGGGCGAGGCCAAGAACGCGATCCAGTTCACCGACTCGGTGGACCCGGCCCAGATGTCGTCCGTCGTCGGCGACGCGAACGCCAAGAAGCGGACCATCCAGGGCTACCAGCCCTACGTGTGGCAGCTGACCTTCAACCTCGACCGCATGAAGGACAAGAAGGTCCGCGACGCGATCACCTACGCGATCCCGAACCAGTCCATGGTCCAGGCGGACGGCGGACGCTACGGCGGCGAGGTGGCCGGCGGACTGCTCGCCCCGACTCTCCCGAACTTCGACCCGGAGTACGACCCCTTCGGCAAGCTGAAGAAGCCGAACGGCGACCCGGAGAAGGCCAAGAAGCTGCTCGAGGAGGCGGGTGTCAAGGAGGGCACGAAGCTCACCTACGCCTACTCCAACACTCCGCGCGGCCAGGCGCAGATGGTCATCATCAAGGACGCCCTGGCGAAGATCGGCTTCGACGTCCAGGCCAAGGAGATCGACCGGGCCAGCTTCTACGAGCAGGTCGGCAAGCTGAAGAACCCGTACGACCTCTACATGACCGGCTGGGGCCAGGACTGGCCGAACGCCTCCACGGTCATCACCCCGGTCTACGACGGTGAACTGGTCTCGGACGGTGCGTCCAACTACTCGCACATCGACGACCCGGAGGTCAACGCGCTGATCAAGAAGGCGATGACGCAGGAGCCGACGGAGGCGGCCAAGACCTGGGAGCAGGCCCACCACCGCATCGTGGAGGAGATCAACCCGGCGGCCCCGGTCTACTACTCGAAGCAGATCCAGCTCTACGGGTCCAACATCGGTGGCGCCACCTACAGCACCGAGTCGAGCTACATCAACATCAACGACCTGTACCTGAAGCAGCCGTAGCCCTCCAGCCCGGCTGACCGTGGGGGGCGCGCACCAGGCGGAGCGCGCCCCCCGCGGACGGCACTTTCTCCCTGCCGTCGCGTCCCCGAAGAGAGCACCCCCTGCCATGCTTCAGTTCCTCGTTCGCAGGTTGATCGGCGCCTTCGTGATCATGTTTTTGATCGGTGCCTTCACCTTCTTCTTGTTCTATACGATCCCCCAGGACTTCGCCGAGCTGTCCTGCGGCAAGAACTGCACCCCCGAGAACATCGCGGTGATCCGCGAGAACCTCGGTCTGGACAAGCCGATCACCGCCCAGTTCTGGGAATTCATGTCGGGCATCCTCCTCGGCCGTGATTTCGCCCAGGGGCACTGCTCCGCGCCGTGCCTCGGCATGTCCTTCGACACCAAGGAGTTCGTCTGGGACTCGATCATGGACCGGTTCCCCCTGACGCTCTCGCTGACCGTCGGCGGCCTGGTCATCTTCCTGATCCTGGGTCTGGGCTCGGGGCTCCTGGCGGCCTGGAAGCGCGGCACCGTCGTGGACAAGCTGGTCAGTGGCGCGTCCATCGTCCTCAGCTCGTTCCAGATCTACTTCCTCGGCCCGATCGTTCTCGGCATCTTCGTGTACAACGCGGGAATCCTGGACAACCCGCAGTACCAGCCGTTCACCGAGAACCCGTGGGCGTGGGTCGTCGGGCTGATCATCCCCTGGTGCGTGATGGCCACCATCTTCACCGCCCAGTACACCCGTATGTCGCGGTCGACGATGATCGAGCAACTCCAGGAGGAGCACGTCCGCACCGCGCGTGCCAAGGGCATGAAGCAGCGCTATGTCTTCTTCCGCTACGCCTGGCGGGGCTCTCTCATCCCGATCGTCACCATCCTCGGCATGGACCTCAGCGCCCTGCTGTCCGGGGCGGTGGTCACGGAGTTCACCTTCGACCTGGCGGGCATCGGCCGCCTCGCGGTGGATTCGTCGCTGACCAAGGACCTGCCGGTGACGATGGGCGTGATGCTGTTCGGAGCCTTCTTCATCCTGCTCCTGAACATCCTCGTGGACCTCGCCTACGCATACATCGACCCGCGCGTGCGGCTCAGCTAGGAGAATCACCGTGAGTACTCTGACCAAGACCGAAGGCGAGCCGGCCGGGACCGGGCCGGAGTCCTTCCTCTCGGTCCGCGACCTCCGGGTGCAGTTCTCCACAGAGGACGGCATCGTCAAGGCGGTCGACGGCCTGTCCTTCGACGTCGAGCGAGGGCGCACCCTCGGCATCGTCGGAGAGTCGGGATCCGGCAAGTCCGTCACCAACCTCACCGTCCTCGGACTTCACAATCCCAAGAAGACGACGGTGGACGGCGAGATCGTCCTCGACGGCAAGGAACTCGTCACCGCGACCGAGCGGGAGATGGAGAAGCTCCGCGGCAACAAGGTCGCGATGATCTTCCAGGATCCGCTGACCGCGCTGTCCCCGTACTACACCGTGGGCCGGCAGATCGGCGAGCCCTACATGAAGCACACCGGTGCCTCCAAGAAGGAGGCCAGGGCACGCGCGATCGAGATGCTGACCAAGGTCGGCATCCCCCAGCCCAAGTCGCGGGTGGACGACTACCCGCACCAGTTCTCCGGCGGCATGCGCCAGCGCGCGATGATCGCCATGGCACTGGTCTGCGACCCGGACCTGCTGATCGCGGACGAGCCGACCACGGCCCTGGACGTGACCGTCCAGGCCCAGATCCTCGACCTGCTCAAGGACCTCCAGCAGGAGTTCGGGTCCGCCATCGTGTTCATCACCCACGACCTCGGCGTCATTTCCGACATGGCCGACGACCTGCTGGTGATGTACGCGGGCCGGGCCGTGGAGCGCGGCAGTACGGCGGAGGTGCTGCGCCGGCCCCGGCATCCGTACACCTGGGGACTGCTCAGTTCGATGCCGCGGCTCGGCGGCAGCCTGGACCAGGCGCTCACGCCCATCCCCGGCTCGCCACCCAGCCTGCTCACCCCGCCGCCTGGGTGCCCCTTCCACCCGCGGTGCGCGTTCAGGAGCGAGGTGCCCGACGACCGGTGTTCCACCGAGCGGCCGGCGCTCGACGCGGGCCGGTCCGCGGCCTGCCACCTGACGGCGGAGCAGAAGCAGACTTTCTTCATCGACAAGATCCAACCCCGGCTGCGCTAGGGAGACAGAGACATGAGCGACGAACTCACCCTTCCCGCACAGCAGGGTTCCTCCGGCAAGCCGTCCGAGACGCTGCTGAAGGTCAAGGGCCTGACCAAGCACTTTCCGGTGTACGGCGGATTCCCGATCAAACGGAAGGTCGGCGCCGTCCAGGCCGTGGACGACGTCGACCTGACCGTCGGCGCGGGGGAGAGCGTCGGGCTGGTGGGTGAGTCCGGCTGCGGAAAATCCACCACCGGCCGCCTCATCACCCGGCTCCTGGAGCCGACCGGCGGGCAGATCGAGTACGCGGGCCGGGACATTACGCACGCCTCCCGCAGGCAGCTGGCGCCGGTCCGCTCCGAGATCCAGATGATCTTCCAGGACCCGTACTCGTCGTTGAACCCCCGGCAGACCGTCGGAACTATCATCAAATCGCCGATGGAGGTCAACGGGATCAAACCGAAGGGCGGCCAGGACACGAGGGTCCGTGAGCTGCTCGAACTCGTGGGGCTCAACCCCGAGCACTTCAACCGCTTCCCCCACGAGTTCTCCGGCGGCCAGCGCCAGCGCATCGGGGTGGCCCGCGCGCTCGCCCTCGAGCCCAAACTGATCGTGGCCGACGAGCCCGTCTCCGCGCTCGACGTCTCCATTCAGGCCCAGGTCGTGAACCTGCTCCAGAAGGTGCAGGAGGAGCTGGGTATCGCCTTCCTCTTCATCGCGCACGACCTGGCCGTCGTCCGGCACTTCTCGCAGCGTGTCGCGGTCATGTACCTCGGCAAGGTGGTCGAGGTCGGGGACCGGGAGTCCATCTACAGCAGGCCCCGCCACCCCTACACCCACGCTCTGCTGTCGGCCGTTCCCGAGGTGTCGATGGCCGACGAGCCGGATGACCGCGAGCGTATCCGGCTGGCCGGCGACGTGCCCTCGCCGATCATGCCGCCGTCGGGCTGCCGCTTCCGTACCCGCTGCTGGAAGGCGGAGGACAAGTGCGCGAGCGAGGTGCCCCCGCTGGTCCGGATCGCCGGAAACCATGAAGGTCACCTGACGGCATGCCACTTCCCCGAGGCCCCCTCGACCGCGGCGCGCGAGGAGGACATCGTCCTCGACCCGGCGTTGACCGCGCTGGAGGACACGGACAAGGGCTGACCCGCACCAGACAAAGACCGAGGGCCCGTGCCTGGGGAGGCGCGGGCCCTCGGTTTCCCTGGAAGCGGACGTGTCCGGGCTCGGGTCAATGGGCCGTGGACGGTCCCTTCCGCGGGCGGTGCTGACAGAAAGGGGTGTTGTCAGGCTGCCGCCCGGGGGCTTTTGGTGAGACGAGGCGAGGGTACGTCATCCGTCTCGGGGTAGTGGCACGCGGTCAGGTGCCCGGCCCTGTTGCCCTCCGCCTGCACCAAGGGCGGCGTCTCGGACGCGCATTTCTCGGTCGCCTTCCAGCAGCGGGTCCGGAAGACGCAGCCCGACGGCGGCATGATCGGCGAGGGCACGTCGCCGACGAGGCGGATGCGTTCGCGGGGCGTCTCCTCGACCGTGGCCTCGGGCACGGCGGACAGCAGTGCGCGGGTGTAGGGATGACGGGGGTTGTCGTAGAGGTCGTCGCGGTCGGCGATCTCCATGATCTTCCCGAGGTACATGACCGCGACACGCTGCGAGAAGTGCCGGACGACGGCCAGGTCGTGCGCGATGAAGACGAAGGCGATACCCAGCTCTCGCTGCACGTTCTGGAGCAGGTTCACGACCTGGGCCTGAATGGAGACGTCGAGCGCGGAGACGGGCTCGTCGGCCACGATCAGCTTGGGCTCGAGGGCGAGCGCGCGGGCCACCCCGATGCGCTGGCGCTGGCCGCCGGAGAACTCGTGGGGGAAGCGGTTGAAGTGCTCCGGGTTGAGCCCCACGATCTCCAGCAGCTCGCGCACCCGGTTCTCGCGCCCGCCGGCCGGCTTGATGTCGTTGATCTCCATCGGGCCGGCGATGATCTTGCCGACGGTCTGCCGCGGGTTGAGGGACGCATACGGGTCCTGGAAGATCATCTGGATCTCGGACCGGATCGGCGCGAGGGCCCTCCGCCCCGCGTGCGTGATGTCCTGTCCCCGGTACACGATCTTGCCGCCCGTGGGCTCCAGCAGGCGGGTGATCAGACGCCCGGTGGTGGACTTGCCGCAGCCCGACTCGCCGACCAGGCCCAGACTCTCGCCCTCGCGTACCTGGAAGTCCAGGCCGTCCACCGCGCGGACGGCGCCGACCGTGCGCGAGATCGGGAAGCCGCCCTTGATGGGGAAGTGCTTGGTCAGACCGCTGACGTCCAGGAGCGTTTCTGCGTTGCTCATGATGATGAAGTCCTGTCTCTTGTACGTCAGTTGTGCCGGGAACCGGCGAAGTCGGCGAACAGCTGCGGCCGCTGCTCCGGGGGCAGGTGGCAGGCGGAGCCCCGGCCCTTCACCACCTCCAGCGGAGGCTGCTCCGTGGAGCACAGGTCGCCGCCGACCTTCTCGGCGAAGGCGCACCGCGGATGGAACCGGCATCCGGTGGGCGGGTTGAGCAGCGAGGGAGGCGAGCCCGGAATCGGCTCCAGGGGCACGTCCACCGGCCCGTCGAGGCTCGGCATGGAACTCATCAGGCCCAGCGTGTAGGGGTGCTGCGGGTCGCGCAGCACCTCTTCCTTGGTGCCTCGCTCCACGCACCGGCCGCCGTACATGACCAGCACGTCGTCGGCGATGTCCGCGATGACACCGAGGTCGTGGGTGATGAAGATGATGGCGGTGCCGAACTCCTGCTGGAGGTCCTTGAGCAGGTCCATGATCTGTGCCTGGACGGTGACGTCCAGGGCCGTGGTCGGCTCGTCCGCGATGAGCAGCTCGGGGTCGCAGACCAGTGCCATGGCGATCATCGCGCGCTGGCGCATGCCGCCGGAGAACTGGTGCGGGTAGTCGTCCACCCGGATCTCCGGCTGCGGTATGCCCACTCGGCGCAGCATCTCGACCGCCCGGCTCCGGGCCTCCCTCTTCGAGGCGCCCGTGTGCTTGCGGTACGTCTCTCCGATCTGCTTGCCGATGGTGTGGAACGGCGACAGAGAGGCCAGCGCGTCCTGGAAGATCATCGCCATCTTGTTGCCCCGCAGCCGCTCCAGCTCCCGGTCGGTGGCGGTGAGGAGGTCCTTGTCGTCGAGGACGATCTCACCGTCGATCGAGGTGCTGTCCCGGTCGTGCAGACCCAGGATCGTCAGGTTGGTGACCGACTTGCCGGAACCCGATTCGCCGACGATGCCGAGTGTCTTGCCCTTGGCGAGGTCGAAGGAGAGCCCGTCGACGGCCTTGACGGTGCCGTCCTCGGTGGAGAAGTGGACCTTCAGGTCCCTGACGGAGAGGAAGGGCTGCTGTTCGGTGCTCGTCACGGGGACGCTCCAGGAGGTGATGCGGGGGTAGGGGGCTGCGGGCGGAGGTCAGGCGAGCCGGATCCGCGGGTCGATGAGGGCGTAGACCGCGTCGACGACGATGTTGAAGATCACGATTGCTCCGGCGGCCAGCACGGTGACACCGAGCAGCATGGGCAGGTCGCTCTTGAACACGGACTCGATCGCGAGCCGTCCGATGCCCTGGAGGCTGAAGGTCGTCTCGGTGATGATGGCGCCGCCGATCAGGACACCGAGGTCGACGCCGAAGATGGTGACGATCGGTCCCATCGCGCCGCGCCAGGCGAACCTGAAGAACACGTTCCGCTTGGACAGGCCCTTCGCGCGCGCCGTGCGCACGTAGTCCTCGCTGAGTTGTTCCACCATCTGGGAGCGCGTCATACGGGTGTAGTTGGCGGTGAAGATGATCGACAGCACCAGCCAGGGCAGCAGCAGTCCCGACACCCAGGCGGCCGGGTTCTCGGTGAGCGGCGTGTACGACGGCTGGCTGAGCACGCCGAGCTGCGAGACCAGGAAGTACATCGCGATGTAGCCGACGAAGTAGATCTGCAGCGAGGAGCCGAGCAGCGAGACGGAGCTGGCGAACTTGTCGAGGAACCTGCCCTGCTTCGACGCGGCGAGCATCCCCGCGCCGACGCCGATGATCAGGAAGAAGACGGCCGCTCCGAAGGCGAGCGAGAGGGTCAGCGGCAGCCGGTCCATGAGGGTGCCGAAGACCGGTTCGCGGTTGGCGAAGGAGTAGCCGAGGCAGGGGGCGTCGCAGTAGCCGTAGCCGGCGTAGTCGCGACCGGCGAAGATGCCCGCGAGCCAGTGCCAGTACTGCAGGACGATCGACTCGTCGATGCCCAGGTTCTTCCGGATCTGCTCAAGCGCCTCCGGCGTGCAGTTCTTGCCGCAGGACATCATGGCGGGGTCACGCGGAACGGCGTAGAAGAGCCAGAAGGTGATGGCGCTGATGATCAGCAGAATGACCATCGCACCGAAGACTCGGCGGACTAGGAAGCGGAGCATGGGGCGTGACTTTCCGGACGGGGCGCCGTCGCCGGGGGCAAGAGGGGGGTGGGCCGCAGGGGGCGGCCAGGGTGGTGGCCGCCCTCCGAGGGGGTCGCGCGCTTACTTCTTGATGTACAGCTTGCAGAGCGCGATGCAGGTGTTGCCGTAGTCGAACACGACGTTGCCGATCTTGGACCCGTACATCCAGTTGCGGATGGAGTGGTAGTCGGGCACCACCGGTGCCAGCTCCATGATCTGGCGGTCGATGTCGCCCCAGGCCTTGTTGGCCTTCTCCGGGTCGGGGATCGCCGACGCGGCGTCGATCGCCTTGTTGACGCTCGCGTTGTCCAGCTGGGCGTAGTTGCTGCGGCCGTTTCCGATGTTCTCGCCGGACCAGCAGGGGTAGAAGACGGAGTAGCCGTTCGGCCAGTCCGGGCTCCAGCCGGCGGCGAACAGGTCGTAGCCGTTGTCGACCTTGCCGATCTGCGTGTAGAAGGTCGACTTGTCGAGCTGCTTGTTCACGACCTTGAAGCCCGCCGCCTCCAGCGCGTTCTTGATCGCGACGGCCTGCTTCAACGCGTTGTCCGAGGTCTGGTAGGCGATGACCAGTTTCTGGCCGACCTTGCCGGCCTCCTTCAGCAGCGCCTTCGCCTTCTCCGGGTCGCCTCCGGGCTTCTTGGCCACGCCGTACAGGTCGAACTTCTGGTGGCCGGGGGTCACCGGGCTGAGGATCGTGGTGGCGAGTTCGCTGGTGGAGGCGCCGCCGCGGATCGTCTGCAGCTGCTGGTGCGGCCATGCCCAGTTGATGGCCTGGCGCACCTTGACGTCCGTGATGCGCGTGGTGTTGATCGGCCAGTAGTAGGTGACCGTGTCGACCGCGGTGAGGACGCGCTTCTTCAGGGCCGGGTCGGTGAGCACCTTGGCGATGCGCTCCGGCGCGACCTCGTTGAAGATCGCCATCGCCTGCTTGTCCTCGCCCGAGTCCGCGATGAAGCGGTCGGTGGCCGCCAGCGGCTGGAAGCCGAAGCGGAAGCGGTACTCGTCGGGGTAGGCGTTGCGGATCGAGTCCGTCTTCGGGTCCCAGTGCTCGTTGCGCACGTAGGTCAGCGACTTGCCGACCTTGCGCTCGCTGATCTTGTAAGGGCCGCAGGAGAACGGCCGCTTGTCGTACTGCTCCTTGGTGTCCTTCTTCTGCGGCACCAGGGAGAAGCCGCGCATGGCCAGCGTGAAGTTGAAGTCGGCACGCGGCTCGTTGAGGCGGAAGGTGATGGTCTTTCCGTCGATCTCGATGGAGTCGAGGTGCTTGCCCTCGTAGGGCCCCTTGTACTTGTCGCCGCCGACGAGGAACTGCTGGACGTAGCGCGGGCCCTCGGTGACGAAGTCGGCGAAGAGGCGCTCATAGGTGTGACGGACGTCGTCCATCGTGACGTCGGATCCGTCCTCCCACTTCACGCCGTCCTTGATGGTGAACGACCAGGTCTTGCCGCCGTCCTTCATCGTTCCGGCGTCGGTGGCGACATCGCCGACCAGGGTGCAGCCACCCTTCTCGTCCAGCTTGTAACCGGTCAGACCGCGCATGATCGGCACGGTGATCGCGCCCTCGGTCGAGACGTAGATCTGCGCCGGGTCCATGTGGTCCATGTCGAACTGGTCGAGCGAGTAGACGACGCCGCCCTTCACCGCGTCCTTGACCTCGGGCGCCGGACCGGTCGAGTCGGCCTTGGTGCCCACCAGGATCTCGACGGTCTCGCTGCCGCTGACCTTGGGGGCGTCGCTCTTGCCTCCGCCGCTGCCGCTGCCGCCGCCGCATGCGGTCAGCACCGAGGACGAGGCGGCGACGACACCGGTCGCTATGAGGAAGTTTCTACGGGAGAAAGCCATGATGAACCCCAAGAGTGGTCATACGGGACGGAGATGGCCGGCCGGACTGCTGTGTACGGACCGGTGAAAGGGACGGGTCAGCGCTTGGACTTCGGGTCGAGTGCGTCGCGCACCGAGTCACCGAGGAGGTTGAAGGCGAGTACGAAGACCACCATCGAGATGCCCGGGAAGAGCATGAACGTGATGTCCTCGGTGTAGAACTGGGCGCCGCGCTGGATCATGACACCCCAGTCCGGGGTCGGGTCGATCATGCCGACGCCGAGGAATGCCAGTCCCGCCTCCGCGGTGACGAACATCGGGAGCATCAGCGTGGTCTGGATGATGATCGGCGTCCACAGGTTCGGCAGCAGCTCCTTGAAGACGATGCGCCAGGGAGAAGCGCCCGTGACCTTCGCCGCCTCGACGAACTCCCGCTCGCGCAGGCCGAGAACCTGTCCGCGCAGCAACCGCGCGAGGGAGGCCCAGCCGAAGCCCGACAGCACGATGATCAGGGAGATGGCCCGAAGCGAGGTCGGGATGTTCTCGTCGGGGGCGACGAAGAGGCCGTAGATGACCGGCATGAAGGCGATGAAGAACAGCGTCGACGGGAACGACAGCAGGATGTCGATGATCCGGCCGACGAGGTAGTCCGTCTTCCCCCCGAGATAACCCGCGGTGGTGCCGATCACGACGCCGAGAAGCGCGGTGAGCAGGGTGGCGGCCACGGCGAGGCCCAGCGAGGTCCGGATGCCGTAGAGCAGGAAGGTGAAGACGTCCCGTCCGAGCTGCGGCTCGATGCCGAACCAGAACTCCGAGCTCATGCCGCCGTTGGGGCCGGCGGGATACGAGAAGGCGTCGAGCAGTTCGGGGCGCTGGCTCGCGTACGTGGTGTACGGGTCCTTGCCGTAGAGCTTGGCGATGAGCGGTGCCGCGAGCGCGATCACGAAGAAGAAGATCACGATGCACGCGGATATGACGCCCGCGCGGTCACGCTTGAAGCGCTTCCAGGCCAGCCGGCCCGGGGAACGGCTCTCGTTGCCCTGAGGGGTGGTGGGCGCGGGCGACTTCACGACGCTCGCGTCGGTCACCTCGAGCGGGGCGGCCGCTGATGGAGTTGGGGGGGTCATGGTGCTCCTGGCCCAAGGGAGGGGCTGATGACTCCGCAGGGCGTCCCCCTACGGGCTACGCCGGACTTTTTCAACGCAATTCGCTCAAGGTCAATAAAATCTGGTCCGAGTTGACCTTCTCTTTAGTGAATTTGCTATCCATTGATCGTTTCATAGCTACGCGTGTAGCGCATCGTGATCGACCTGTGCCTTACATCGGGCTAACCGGTCAAATCAGTCAAGTTGTTCGTTATGCGGACGCCAGAGGCGCGGAATGCGTACATCGGAGGGGGTGATGTAACGGCTGTGTGCAGCTTTGCGGTGATCCGTTGCGCGTCTGCCCGTACGTGCCGGGGAGTGCCGCCGTGCGTGATCCACGCAGCACAGGTATCGGGCAGTGCAGGGGTTGCCCCCGTCGGCCACTTACCGCGCCCTACGTCGGCCATGGCGCCAACCTCACAGGGCAATACAGCTAGCCCAGGGGCTGTGGCCATGGATTGAGCTCTTCCAGGGGCAGTGCCCGGTAGCCCATACGGGCAGGAGCATCGTAGAGACGAGGGTGCGCGGTGAACTGAGCCAGTGGATCCAGGCTCATCGGCTGGAGGTCTGGGATGACGACGTTGACGGCGGACAGTCCGACGTCCGCCAGCTCCGTCGTGGTCCGATCAACTGCCACTGGTCGCATTCCAGCATCGGCGAGCCGGGAAATGAGCACGTTGAGGGCATCCAGCGGATCGGTGGGCAGCGGGGCGCGAGAGGGAGCAGCGGGTCGGTCCGGACCGTGCAGCAGGAAATCGAAGGCGTGGGAGTGTTCGGCCCGACCCAGGTAGCGGGCTGTGTCGCCGGCGGCTCGCTTGCCGGCCGGAGACCGGTCATCCTCGGACTCGGGGGTGAAGTGGATGAGGGGCGGTGTCGACATCGCTTCCAGGATGGCCTTGTGTGCCGCAGTCGCGAGGTCTCTGGCGCTGCCGGCTCCGACCACCCGGGAGGCCCGCTGGTCGTGGGGGCAGCACAGGAGGCAGTAGACCGTCGGCACGCCCAAGTCGGACGTCGCATCGAAGAGATGAACCTGCATGAACCGGACCCGGCCCCACTCGACCAATTGCATGACCTGGTGGTCCAGACCAGCAGGGTCGAGAATCGGCAGTGGCAGCTGTTGGAGCCACAGTACTGCGTTGGCGTCCCGCTCGATGACTTCGAGCACGCCTCGAACGACAGCCTCCAACGGGTCAGTATGTACGGCGAACCCGGTGGAGATACGGGGTGTGAAGAGTTCTGCGGGCAGGGGATTCGCCAGGCCGTAACACGCTGACACAGCCGGCACCCAAACGTGCTGACGTGAGATCAGGTCCAATCCGGAGGTCCAGCGGATTGCTGCCTCGGGCTCGAACGGGATCACGGGGCACTGAGGATGCGCGTATTCGGCGTCCGAGCAGCGGGGGAAGCGCTCCACTTCGAGACACTCGTCGGCAAGATCCCGCGCACTTGCCGTAATCCGCTCTTCATTGCGGACGTCTAGGCCCACGTATCGCTCCGCGGCCTCGGCGAGTGCGACGAAGCGTGCCAAGTCCGAGTTCTTCCATACGTGTCCGCCTCCGGACCGGCCATCGCCGCCGCACTCCGCTTTCCATTGGTGAACCTCTCTCGGAAGACTGCTTGTGCGAAGTTCGTCGAGCCGAGAGACGAGACCGTACGGCGAGACCAAGGGGTCGAGCGAAACCGCCGGATTCCGACCCGATCGGTTGCCTTCGGCGGCGTTGAAGACCCGCGCATCGGACGTCCGTGTTGAGCGCACTGTCACTCCTGCTTCCATGCGGGTGCTCGTAAACGACATGACGGACGCTGCCAGGGTCGGCGGTCCGCCGGCGGTCCGCCCCAGACCGCCCGCTGACCAAGCCGTGACGGAGGACAGGTTCAGGCTGGATGCGACCAACCCCTACGGGAGGGAGAACCGAAATGGCTGCCGAGCCGACCACCAATCCGGACCTGGACCTCGACCTCGATGAAGGTGACGACTTCATCACCCTTGATGAACCCGCGATGTGCGGGGTTGCCCAGTGCTGCTCGGAGGGCTGCAGCGGCAGCACCAAGTGCAGCTAGGTCCACTCTCAGCAACTGAGGTATCAGGAAGCAACCGCGCCTGCTCGCCGTGTTTCGGCACGCCGGGCAGGCGTGGGTCCTTCGAGGGCTTTCAGGCAAGGAGGTGATCCTTCAGTGTCCCACCGCGCATCAATCATCGACGCGCAGCCAACCGTCCTGCTCGGTGCCGGCCTGTTCGGCCTGCGGTTCGCTGAACTGCTGGCTGAGCTGATCGGTGGCCGGACACTGCCGCCGGGCACAACGCCAAGACGTTTGTTTGCCGGTCGGCCGAATGCAGTTGTGCTCGGTCTGTGGCGTCCCTTCCCTGAGCTGTGCGAGAAAGTCGACGCCTTGGCCCACGAGACATCCACTCCTTGGATGCCTGTTGTCCTGGAGCCGGCGGCTCTCAGAATCGGCCCGCTGGTGGTCCCGGGCACTGGTCCCTGCCATCGGTGCTTCGAGCTGCGTCGCAGTCAGCATGATCGGCAGACCAGGGAGACTGCAGCGCTGTATGCCGCCTATGACCGAGACCCGCAGTGCGGCCCTCGGGGGTATTTGCCCCAGCAGGCCCGCACCGCGTCCGGGGTGGCGACACTCATGCTGCAACATGCCGACCGAGAAGCCGGACACGTGGTCTCGCTGCTGCGTGGCGGTGGCGTTCGCCGGGACCGGGTGATCGGCCGCCATGGCTGCCCCCGTTGTGCGGCCCCCCTGCCCCGTCAAGATCTGCGTGTGCTTCTGAACCCCGAAACGAGGTCTGCGGCCGGCGGAGACGGAAGGGCGCAGCCCAAGGAGGTCATCGGTGTCCAATGACCTTCTCCCCCGCCTGAGCCGCGGATTGACCCTCGTGGCCATGGACGAAGCGCTCGTCATCCAGGGCTCCGGGCGACGCCACGTCTTGCGTGGCCGGGCCGCCGGAAAGCTGCTGCCGGGGCTCCTCCCACTGCTCGACGGCTCGCGGGACGCTGTCGAAGTCGCGGCTGAGCTTGACGTTCCCGTCGACTTCGTGGAGCGGGTACTGGCGTTGCTCGGCGAACGCGACCTGCTGGACTTGACCGGCCCGCTGGATGACACCGAGGTGCCGGAACATGTCATTGACCATCATGCCCGCAGTCTGGATACCAGCGGTGGCCACTTGGGCGTAGCCGCTCTGCTCGGAACTCTGGCAGCGACGGCGGTTCACGTTACCGGTGTACCGGGCGTAGCCTCCGCGATTGCTGCGGACCTACAAGAGTGCGGTATCCGCGATGCTGCCGCCGGGCCGCTCGACCATGTACGGGCCGAGGCGTTGGGTCGAGCCCAGTACTGTCTCGTTGTGGTGGTCGAGGACGGCAGTGACCCGGAGTGCCTCAACAGGACGACAACGCTTTGTGGTCCTCTGGGTGTGCCCGTGCTGCGAGTTGCCACCACTGGTGATCAGCTGGAGGTCGGGCCCTGCTTTCAACTCGGTTTCACAGCCTGCCCAGACTGTCTGCGTCGTGGGCGCCACGATGCCGGGTGGTCCTGTGGTGAGGCAGATGACGACCTCGTGGCGGAGCCTCCGGCCACCCATCGGACCGACCGCGCCGTCACAGAGGCGATGCTTGCCGGGCTGGCTGCTGAAGAGGTATTCGCCCTGGCTTCGGGACGTCCTTCCCAGCGCATGACGATGTTGCGGAGGATACGGGTCGGCGACTGGGAGACCGAGCGATTCGTTGTCGTTCCCGCGACGGCCTGTACATGCTCGAACGTCGGCGGAAGCCGGTCGGAGCCAGATCTCGTCGAGGCGTTCATGTGGCAGACCGAGAATTCGCTGACTCCTCGCTTGCGTCAGAGCGCTCCCTCGCGCTCGTTGCAGGCACGGCGCAAGACACAGGCCGTCCAACGGCCGTCCTATCACTCAAGGCCCTGCCACTCCCTCCCGACGTCAACCCTGCCGATCGCAGGAACGTATGGGGAGGCCCTTGCGTCGGATCGTCGTCCGGCGCCTTGGGGCCTACCGCAAGCGGCCGACCTTCTGGCCAGGGTGGGCGGCCTACGGCGCGGCACGGGAGACAAGCCATCGCAGCGCTGGGTAGCCAGTGGTGGAGGGCGAGGGTCCGTGGAGCTCTATCTCCTCACATCCTCTGGCTTCGCCGAGTTGCCGGGCAATGTGTTCCGATATGACGACCTGGCCCACCGCCTGATTGCGCTGCGGGCCGACCCACTGCACTTGCCCGATGTGCTGGCGGACACCGACCTGGACGCCGACGACTTGGATGCCGTGATGGTGTTCTCCGCCGCCCACGGCCGGCTGGCACGCAAGTACGAGGAGTTCGCCTACCGCCTCGCACATCTGGACGCGGGTTGCGCAGCCACCCAGCTCTCTGCTGTGTCGACGGCCCGAGGATGGACCGTTCGGTTCGCGACCCGCTGGAGCGAAGCGTTCGCCGACCTTCTTGATCTGTCGCCGGACGTGCAGTACGTCACCGCGGTCGCCGGACTCCACACGAGGTGAGAGATGCCGCTTATCCCCTTGGACCGACCTGTGGACGCCATGGCCGAGGCGGTCAGAAGCCGCGTCCCGATGGCCCCTGTCACCGACGACCCGAGCCCTCTCGTCGGAACCCGACGGCCGACCGCTCCCGCAGGCGGTCCGGAAACCGTCTCGCTGGAGACGGTCCTCGCCGGGCGCAGGTCCGTGCGCCACTTCTCGGCGGCCCCCATTGGTGCCGAGCTGCTTTCACGGGTGTGTGTCCGAGCCATGGCCGCCCAGCAACAACAGTGGCCCTACCCGGTCCACAGCGACCCGGGGTGGCGGATCCTGCTGGCAGTACGGGAGGCTGATGGGCTGTCCCATGGGCTGTACCGATGGACCCCGGACGGCGTATGCGAGGTTGAAGGACGGCCGATCTTGACCGGCCTCGTGGCCGACTACGTCGACGCGCCGGTGTTGGTCCTGCTCTGCGCCCCCACGCAGCATGTCGCATCGAAGGCGATCGGGGACCTGTTGGTGCGAGCCGGCTCGCTGGGGTATGCCCTCTGGCTTGCGGCACGTACTCACGGGCTGGAGGCCACGGTGTTCGGCGGTGCGCATACACCGCTGCGTCTCGTGCCTGGCATGGCCGAAGGGCACGGCCGCCATCTGTTCACGGTCGCGCTCGGATATCCGGAGCAACACCCGGCGTCGGGTCGGGAATAACGGTGCGCCGGCCACAAGAAGTCACTACGTGGACCGTGCTGCGGCGTATCGGCGTCCGCTTCAGGCCCTACCGATGGCAGATCGCATGCTCGGCCCTGATGGTCACGGTTACCGCTGTGCTCAACACATTGGCACCCCTGATGCTGCAACGCATCATTGATCACGCTCTACCGCGCCACGACGTCAGGTTGCTCGTTGTGCTCTGTGGACTGATGATGGGCGCAGGAGTGCTGGCCAGCGTCATCATGATCGGCCAGTCCGCGCTGATCTACCGGATCGCCCAAGGGGTCAGCGCACGCTTGCGTATCGATGTCTACGACAGAGTCCGTGCTCAGCCGCTTCACTTCTACAGCGAGCGTGGACAGGCCCAGATTCAAACTCGTCTGATCAGTGACATCGACGGAGTTGATCAGTTCCTCAGTGGGACCGTGCAACAGATCCTGGCAGCACTGACCACCCTTGCGGCAGTCGGGACCGCCATGGTGATCCTGAGCTGGCAGTTGGCGGTGGCGTGCCTGCTCATGGCCAGCATCCTCAGCCTGCTGAACAATCGGTTCGCGCGCCGTCGACGAGCCCTCGCGCGAGTAAGGCAGGGCCTGCTGACCAAGGTGCTCCGATACGTGGCTGAAGACCTGTCATGGTCCGGAGTGTTGCTTGGCCGCACCATGCGGCGAACGGGCAAGCAGCGCGAGCGTTTCGCGAAGACCGCCGAACACATCCGTGATGTGACGTTCCGGCAGCGGATGGCCGGCATCTCGGCCTACGCGTTGATCGGAACGTCGTTCGCCTGCGTACCGCCCTTGATCTTCTTGGCCAGCGGGACGATCGGATCAGGGATTTCGGTCGGTGCGGTGGTGGTACTGGTCATGCTTCAGACACGACTGGCACGGCCGATACAGGGCTTGCTGCGGCTGAGCGGCAGTATCCAGACTTCGGTCGCCATGTTCGAGAGGGTACTGGAGTACCTGGACCTGGATACCGATGACCATCTGTTGCTGCCGAACTCCGCACCCGTACCTACGGGTCCAGCGCACATTAGGCTCCGCGGTGTTTCCTACTGCTACCCAGAGGCCGCCGAACCCGCTCTCACACATGTGGACGCGGACTTCACTCCGGGGTCGGTCACCGTCGTCACCGGCCGCACCGGGTCGGGGAAGAGCACGCTCGCCCTGGTCCTCGCAGGACTCATCGCCCCCGATATCGGCAGCGTCCAGCTCAACGACGACAGCGGTCCGGCTGGGCTGCGTGCCGTAGTCACGCTTGTCGCACAGCACACGGCTCTGCAGCACGGAACAGTCCGTGACAACGTGGCATTCGCCTGCGACGACCTGACGCAGGACGACCTTGACCGAGTGCTGGCCGCGGCTCAGCTGGAGACGGTCGTTGCCAGGCTGCCCGAGGCCGCGGACACATCGATCGGTGCGGAGGGTTTTCGGTTGTCAGGAGGGGAACGCCAACGGCTGGGAGTTGCAAGAGCGCTGCTCACCCGCTGTCAGGTGATGATCGCAGACGAGGCGACCAGTTCCCTGGACCACGCTACGGCCGACCACATCCACGCTGTGCTGCGCCGGCACTGCCGTGACAAGACGTTGGTCATCATCGCGCACCGGCTTCCTCGCATGGAGCCGGACGATCGTGTGATCGTCCTCGACCATGGCCGAGTCGTGGAGGCAGGCACTCACGCCGTACTGCGCGACGCTGAGGGCCCCTACTCAGGCTTGCTCAAGGCGCAGTACCGCGAGATGCCAGGGGTCTCGGCGACTTCGTGAACGGCACTGACCACTCCTCACCCGGCTTGTCATGGAACTCGGCTTCGAGCCAGGGACAAGACGCAACCTGCACGAGCGGATGCTACGCAGAGGCGAGGCCGTTCACGTCGGTCGCCTGCTATGGAGGGCCAACCTGTCATTGAAGCCGGGAGGCTGTGCTGCCGGCCCTTGTGAGATCGTCGAAGTGATCGGTGAGGTAACGAGAGAAGCGAGCCACCGTACTGTCGGGTAGTGGGGCGCGCGCCCTGTGGACCCTGAGGCCGCCAGGCAGAGGGGCGGATCCCGGACAGCCGGCAGCCTTGCGCAGCGGAGGTGGTATGCCGATCCTGTTGAACAGGGACTCGGCCTCCTCCAGATGCTCCGCGACGGGCGCCGTGGCGTCGACGGACTCGGTGACAGTTGTGAGCACGCTCAGCGCGCGGGCCAGCACCAAGCGCTGCCCCGACTCGCGGGCCTGATCGACTGCTTGGTGCGCCGCCTCCAGCGCGTCGACGGCTTCGCCCGCCTCAAGGAGAGCCACAGCGCTGAGTGTGCGGATCCGAGGTACCGTCAGAGGGCTGCCGTTCACCGCGAGGCCGTCGGCCGTGCTCAGGATCGCTGCTGCCTCTCCGTATCGCGTCTGCGTGCAGTACAGGGCGCCGCGCACAAGCAGGATTTCGATCAGACCGGTCTGGTGCCCGGTCTCCTCGGCGATGCTGCGGGCGACCTTGAGATGCCCGTCGGCCTCCGTGGTCAGCCCTGCTGTCAGCTTGACGGAAGCCAGGCCCACCAGGGAGTCGACCTGGCAGTTGCGGTTCCCGACGCGCTCGGCGAGTCCGAGTGCGTCTTGATAGGCGATCAGGGCACGGGCGGTCTGACCGGCGTCGTAACGCACGCGCCCGAGGGTCTCCAGCATGACCGCCTCCGCGTAGAGAGACGCGGCTTCGCGGGAAACCTCCAGTCCCTTCCACAGCGTGGCGGCAGCTTCCTGCAACCTGGCCTGCTTCTGCTGTATCAGCGCGTGGTTCACCAGAGTCATGGAATGGATGTGTCCTTGGGGTCCGCTGCTGAGAGCGAGCGCCCCCGTCACGGCCTTCTCCGCCTCGGCGAGTTGCCCCAGCGCGAGATGCAGGGAAGCCGTGTTGGTCAACATGATCTTTTCGGCCTCCACCAAGCCGAGCGAGCGGTAGAGGGAGAGGGCGCGATCATAGGAAGGCAGTGCCTTGCGCGGCTCACCGAGTAGCTTCAGTGTCACCCCCTTCCCTTGCGCGCTACGGGCCTCCCCCGAGAGCCAGCCGACCTTGTGAGCCGCAGCCTGCGCGTGCTCGTAGGCGCTGAGTGCGCCTCGGAAATCCCCGCTTCTCCATCTGGCATGCCCTGATGACAGGTGCATGCTTGCCTGGCCCTGCTGGTCGCCGCGGCGTTCGGCCGCCCTGTGGGCGAGCGCCACCAGTCGAAGCCAGTCGGAGAGAGGGCGACGGTGGTGGAACAGGTCCTGCAACGCGTCGACTGTCTGCCACGCAAAGCGGTCCGGACCGTGTTCTGCTGCGTATCCGATCGCCGCGGCGATGTCCTCCCACTCCGTGTCGAACCAGGCGAAGGCATCGTCCACTGTGTGGAAGGTCCTCGGGGCCGACCCGTCGACCGGTTCGGGACGTGGCTGGGGGCAGTAGAGACCACACGTGGCGGCGACGTTGGAGACGCTCTGCAGGTAGTGATCGAGTAGACGGTGCACCGCCAGCTGGCGCTGCGCCTCTGTACTCTCCGCGGCCACCCTTTCCCCAGCGTATTCGTGCACGAGGTCGTGCCAGACCGTACGACTGGTCTGGTTGTCGCGGAGTAGATGCACCTGCTGCGCCAGCCTCAGCAGATCCCCCGTCAGGGTCTCGTCCAGTCCGGCACCGGCGGCGATGGCGGCCGTTGAGCGACCAGTGCCCGGAAGCAGCCCCAGGGTTCGAAAAACCCACTTCGCGTCGTCGGGCAGTGTTTCGTACGACAGATCGAGCGCGGCTCTCACCGCGACGCTTTCTTCACCCTCGACGTGCAGTCGGGCAAGACGACCGCGTTCGGCGAGGCTGGTGACATAGGCCCGGATGCTGCCTTCCCGCGTGCCGATCCAGGACCCGGCGACGCACAGCGCGAGAGGTAGATGATCACAGAGCTTGACGAGGTGGGCTGCCGCCTGCGGGTCGGCTGCGACAGCGTCGGCTCCGAGCGCCGCGCGGAAAAGCTCCAGTGCCTCCTCGTGGGACAGCACGTCGCAGTTGATCCGGCGGGCGCCGTCCAGGGTGGTGAGGCCGTTGAGCTCCCTCCGACTCGTCACCAGAGCAAGGGAACCGTCGGTGGCGGGAAGAAGCCGGCGGACGAACGAAGCCTCGGACACGTCATCGAGCAGGACCAGAACCCTCCGGCCCGCCAGAAGTGTGCGATAGAGAGCGGTCTGTGCCTCCAGGCCCAGGGGGATGTCGCGTGGTGGGCAACCGAGGCCCTGCAGAAGAAGGGGCAGTGCCTCATCCAAGGACATGGGTTCGGCGTTGTCGAAACCGCGCATGTCCAGGAAGAGCTGCCCGTCGGGATAGTCATCTGCTATCCGGTGCGCCCAGTGCAGCGCCAACGCGGTCTTCCCGGCGCCTGCGGGCCCTACGATCACAGCTGGAGTTCCCGTTTCACTCCGGCAGGCCTCGAGTTGAAGCAATTCATTGTGCCTACCGATGAAATGGTGCGGGGCACGCGGCAGTTGGCGGGGCACCAACCGGTGTTGAGAGGGACCGGGGGAACTGGGCTCAGCCGCTTGCGGGATGTCTCCCGAGAGCAGCTTCCGGTGAAGGGCTGTGAGTTCGTCAGAGGGATCGACACCAAGTTCCCTCACCATGCGATTGCGCAGGTCCGTATAGACGTTCAGGGCATCGGGAGAGCGGCCGTCCCGGGCCAGCGCGATCATCAGCAGAGCATGCGGGCGTTCCCGCAGCGGGTGTGTCGACGTGAGCCTGACGAGGTCAGCGACGGCTGAGCGCGGTCGTTCCAGCTCCAGTTCCGCCTCAGCCTTGTTCTCCTCGGCCGCGATCCGCAGTTCCGTCAGGCGCTGGCGCTCCGCTTCCATGGTCGGCAGATCGGGGAGCGGGTCGCCCCGCCACAGCGCCAGGGCCTCGTCGTTGTGGCGGTAGGCCTCAGTCCACTCCTGACGGCCAAGCGCCCTCATGCCGTCCCTGACCAGCGACTCGAAGAGGAAAGCGTCAATGTCAGCGGGCGCAGCACGCATGACATACCCGGGCTTGTGGGTTATCAGGAGATCGGCGCCGACGGGGCCGAAGGCATGTCGAATCTCGGAGACCAGCGCGCGGATCCGAGCTGCCGCTGCGGTAGGCATCCGGTCCTTCCACATGTCCTGCGCCAGCCGGTCCACGGACACCACGCGATCGGCGTGCAGCAGTAGCACCGAGCAGAGGGCTCGCTGGCGTCCGGTGAGGACAACCGCGCCTTCGTCGAGTCGAATCTCAAGGGGGCCGAGCAGACGGAATCGAGGTTCGCGACCATGCATCCAGGAACGGTATACCAACATCATCCGTGCAGGCTGTGATACGCCGCTCGGTTCCCTGCCGCTTGCTCGGCGACCGCCTCGTGTGCCGAATCCGTCTGCCATGTTGCCTTTTCACAGCTTTCCCACGGCCTCTGGTGTGTTCAGCCGGTCCGACAGCGTGTTTCCAATGAAGGGGTGGGTCGCCGGCGCAGAGAGAGGCTACCTGGGGTCAAGGAGCGCCCGACCGCGTTCGTGGACTTCCAACCAGCCGGAAAGGCAAACGCCGCGCTGGCATCGCAGTCGTGCCGGCCTCGACCGCCGTCCTCCGTCTGGATAGGCAAAGGAGAATCCCGCCAAACGCCGCTGCAGCGGAAATAGGCACTGCTGACGCGCGAGAAGAGAAGCATCAACTGCGATTACCGGCCTCGGCCCTGGTGACCGCTCCGGCCATGGCGGCAGCGGCGGTTTGATCCGCACCCACAAGTCGTCATCCACGATCCACGGCAGAGTCGTCCCACGACACGAGCGGCCAGGTCACACATCGGTCGCCTTCAGGTCGCCCGGCGACCGGAAGGCGACCGATGTGTGACCGTCGACTTGGTGAGGCTGTTGCCACCGGCCAGACAAGGAGAAGCGGATGTCGCTCGATCCTCTGAAATCGCTGCCCGAGCTGGGTGTTGGACTCGGATATCGTGATGAGCTTCACGATGACATCGTTACTCATCGGGACGAGATCGATTGGCTGGAAATCGTGACCGATCGATACCTTCTGGATCCAGAGCAGGAGGTGCTGCGTCGTCTGCGGGAGGACTTCGTCCTGGTGGCTCATGGGCTGGACATGTCCATCGGTTCTGATGCCCCACTCGACCTGGACTACCTTGAGGGGGTTGCTGCGGTCGCCGATTCGGTGGACGCGCCCTGGGTCAGCGATCATCTCTGCTTTACTCGTGAGCACGGTGTGGAACTTCATACTCTGGCGCCGGTGTTCCGGACCCCGGAGCGGGCGAGAACGATAGCGGCGCGCGCGCAGGCGGTGCAGGACAGGCTGGCACGACCGTTCCTGCTGGAGAACATCACTTACTACCTTGACCCGCCGGGAGCGATGTCGGAACCCGATTTCATCAGCGCCATCATGGACCGCTGTGATTGCGGCCTCTTGCTGGACTTGAACAACGTAGCCGTGAACTCCGCCAATCATGGATTCGATCCCTATGCATACGTTGATGCCCTGCCGTTGGATCGCGTCGTGCAGGTGCATCTGGCCGGTGCCGCACCCGTTGCACATGACGGGATGCCCGTGATCGACGGTCATGACTGGGCTGTGACGGACCAGGTGTTCAACCTGCTCGAACATGTCGCGCGTCGTCACCAGCTCAAGGGCGCGATGATCGAGAGAGATCAGAACTTCCCGTCCGACTTCGGTGAACTGTCGGATGAGCTGCGCAGGACTCGGACTGCGTTGGCGACAGGCGTTGAGGCTCGGTCGGTGTCATGACAGTGCAGCAGATGCTGGCCGAAATTCTGGCGTCGGAACCGCTGCTTGCGGAGGCACGAGCCGATCCGGAGGCTTTTGCGCGAGCACACGATGTTGACGCGGATACGGTGCGCCGACTGGTGGCCTCCCCCGGCCTGTACACGAGCGCCTCGATCGTCAGGGCAGCGCGGGCCGGGCGGATCCTGGCGGCCTACCCGGGCACCTTCGCCGTAGTCGGTTCTGCGGCGGGTCGCGCTGCTCTGATGTCAGCGGCGATCACAGCGGGTTGCGTAAGCACTCTGTCCGGGCTGGGCGAAGTTGGGGAGAGGCTGGCGCATTCGGTGAGTGCCGACGCCCCGCGGCAGGTTCCGGTTGCCGACCTCGGCCTGCTGCGAGAGATGATCCGGTACGAGACCGCCTGCCACCGGCTGCGTCTGTCAGCGCGGTCAACGGCCGATGTCCCTGAGATGCCGGCATTGGCCCCGGGTGTCCTGCTCACCTCCTTCGACCGCCCCATCGCTGCCATCCGGCGGCATGTGCTGGAGGGCGATCAGGGCTCGGAGGGCGCGGGTCCGGTGGGCCCCTCTCACTATCTGCTGCGGTCGGTGGGAGATCCGGTACGTGTACTTGCTCACCGGCTGGCTCCGCTGCTTGCTGCGTTGCTCAGTGCTTGCGACGGCCGGAGAGAGGCCGGCCTCGTCGCGGCCGAGGCGGGGGTTCCCGCGGAGACGGGCTTCCGCAGTCTCTGCAGGTTGGAGGAGCAAGGGGTCATCACCTGGCCGGGTGCCGCACACCAAACCGTGAAGCCTGCGTCGGCCTTGACGCGTGACCCCGGTGACCGGAAGGGGGCGTGATTGTGCCGAGCGACGGAACTTCTCCCTAGCCGCGGCTTTCTTGCCACCACGACCGCTCCGTGACGAGGCCATGGAGGATGCCGATCACGGCCGAGAAATGGCTCGCAGGGGCAGAGCAGCAGTACTTTCGATGAGGAGCTGCTGGTACACCGTTCGCAACGCAGGACCTGGCACGACGCCGAGCTGTTCGCTGAGACCTGCCTGGATTCGCTGGTAGATCGCCACTGTCTCGGCCGGTCGTCCGCTGCGGTACAGAGCTTGCATCAGCAGTGCGGCGACGGTCTCGTCCAATGGATGTCGGACCGACAGTTGTGCCAGCTCGGGAATCAGTTCTTCGTGGCGGCCGTTACTGAGCCACGCAGCGGCCGAGGCCAACTGGGCCGACAAGAGTTCCTGCTCCAGGGCGTGGCGGGTGCGTCGAGCCCAAGGCGAGTCGACGTCGGCAAGGGGGGGCCCGCTGGGAACGCGCAACGCCCGTTCGTAGAGGAAGGCGGCGGTCGGTTCGTCGTCACAGCGTCGAGCGTCCCGGATCAGCTGTCGAAAGCGGCAGATGTCGACTGATCCTGGTGCAGTTGCCAGGCGGTATCCACCCCGCTGGCGTATGAGCGAGCGTGAGTCGACGCCGTTGGCCGTCATTGCCCGGCGCAGTCTCTTGGCGCACGTGTACAGGGCGTCCCGCGGATCCTCCGGAAGGTCGTCGCCCCATATCCGGTCCACGACAGCGTCGTCAGGGATGAACTCGCCCGGTTGACAGGCCAGGCAGGCGAGCAGATGCCTGGCACGCGGCGACGAAGGCTGCCAATGCTTTCCGCCAGCGGTCACTGAAACGGTTCCCCACAGCCGGACTTCCACGACGCCTCCCCATGTCTACGTTCCTCGGCCGCTTGGAAGCCTTCCAACGGCGCGCACGTTTTCTGCATGGGCAGCGCATGGGCTGGTCGCAGTGCCGTCAGGATGGCCGCCCGGTCAGCGGGACCCTCGGTGATCGGATCCACCGGCCCGTCCTCCGGTCTTGAACCCGTGCGCGAGGTCGTCGAGGGGCTGTTGCAGAACTGATCTACATCGAGGCACCAGTGATCACGCCCTGCGCATCTGTCTCTCCGGCGTCGCGCTTCCCCGCCGCTCTGACTGCCTTCGATCGGATACTGACCTGCTGTTCACCCGAACAGCAGACGTGTCCGGCGTGCTGTGCCCCGTGGACATCCGGATGGAGGCGCTGAACATGCGCAATGTGCCTTGCCCCATGAGATTGGAGGCGGTGGCGCAAAGTGTAGTCAGGGCACGAGGAGGCACTCCATGCGCGGAGCGACGCACGCCAAATGGGCCGCATGCGCGGCGGCGGCAGCCCTCGCGGCGACGGCCTGCGGCGGCGGGGGCGGGGACAGCGGCGGGGACAGCGGCGCCGTGCTCAGCTCCTCGTGGGGCGACCCGCAGAACCCGCTGGAGCCGGCCAACACCAACGAGGTGCAGGGCGGCAAGGTCCTGGACATGATCTTCCGGAATCTGAAGAAGTACGACCCCAAGACCGGCGAGGCGAAGGACATGCTCGCCGAGAAGATCGAGACCTCCGACTCGCAGACCTACGACATCACGGTCAAGGACGGCTGGACCTTCAGCAACGGCGAGAAGGTCACCGCCCAGTCCTTCGTCGACGCCTGGAACTACGGCGCGAGCCTGAGGAACAACCAGCGCAACGCGTACTTCTTCGCCTACATCGACGGCTACGACGAGGTGCACCCCGAGGACGGCGGCGAGCAGAGCGCCGACACGCTCTCCGGGCTGGAGGTGACGGGAGAACGCACCTTCACCGTCAAGCTCAACCAGAAGTTCTCCAGCTTCCCCGACACCCTCGGCTACAACGCCTTCGCACCGCTGCCGAAGGCGTTCTTCGACGACCACGACGCCTGGCTCCAGAAGCCCGTCGGCAACGGCCCCTACCAGGTCGACAACTACACCCGCGGCTCCCAGATGTCCCTGCGCACCTGGGAGCAGTACCCGGGCCCCGACAAGGCCCAGAACGGCGGCGTCGACCTCAAGGTCTACACCGACAACAACACGGCCTACACCGACCTGATGGCCGGCAACCTCGACCTCGTCGACGACGTCCCGGCCGCCCAGCTCAGGAACGTCGAGAACGACCTCGGCGACCGGTACATCAACACCCCGGCCGGCATCATCCAGACCCTTGCCTTCCCGTACTACGACGACGACTGGAACAAGTCCGGGTCGGAGAAGGTGCGCAAGGGCCTGTCCATGGCGATCGACCGGAAGCAGATCACCGACACGATCTTCCAGCAGACCCGCACCCCGGCCACCGACTGGACCTCACCGGTCCTCGGCGAGGACGGCGGCTACCAGGCCGGCCTCTGCGGCGACGCCTGCGACTACAACCCCGAAGAGGCGAAGAAGCTGGTCAAGGACGGTGGCGGCCTCCCCGGCGGCCAGGTCAAGATCACCTACAACGCCGACACCGGCTCCCACAAGCAGTGGGTCGACGCGGTCTGCAACTCCATCAACAACGCCCTGGACAACGACCGCGCCTGCGTCGGCAACCCGGTCGGCACCTTCGCCGACTTCCGCAGCCAGATCACCGACCGGAAGATGAGCGGCCCCTTCCGCGCCGGCTGGCAGATGGACTACCCGCTCATCCAGAACTTCCTCCAGCCGCTCTACTACACCAACGCCTCCTCCAACGACGGCAAGTGGTCCAACCAGGAGTTCGACGACCTGGTCGACAAGGCCAACGGCCAGACGGACGAGGCCGAGGCCGTCAAGACCTTCCAGCAGGCCGAGGAGGTCGTCCGCGACAACATGGCCGCCATCCCGCTCTGGTACCAGAACGGCAGCGCCGGCTACTCGGACCGCCTCTCCGACGTGGAACTCAACCCGTTCAGCGTCCCGGTGTACAACGAGATCAAGGTGAGCTGAGGGGGCGCCATGGGACGCTACGTCGTCCGGCGGCTGCTCCAGATGATCCCGGTCTTCATCGGGGCCACGCTGCTGATCTTCCTGATGGTCAACGTGATGGGCGACCCCATCGCGGGGCTCTGCGGCGACCGGGAGTGCGACCCGGCCACCGCGGCCCAGCTGCGCAAGGAGTTCGGCCTCGACAAGCCCGTCTGGCAGCAGTACCTGACCTACATGGGCAACGTCTTCACCGGCGACTTCGGCACCGCCTTCAACGGTCAGCCGGTCACCGAGCTGATGGGGACGGCGTTCCCGGTCACCATCCGGCTCACGGTCATCGCGATCCTCTTCGAGATCGTCGTCGGCATCGTCCTCGGCGTCGTCACCGGCCTGCGCCGCGGCCGCCCCGTCGACACCGGGGTGCTGCTGCTCACCCTGGTCGTCATCTCCGTGCCCACCTTCGTCACCGGCCTGCTGCTCCAGCTCCTCCTCGGCGTCAAGTGGGGCTGGATCGACCCGGCTGTCTCCTCCGAGGCGCCCTTCGACGAGCTGATCGTCCCGGGCCTGGTCCTCGCCTCGGTGTCCCTGGCCTACGTCACCCGGCTGACCCGCACCTCCATCGCGGAGAACCGGCGCTCCGACTACGTCCGCACCGCCATCGCCAAGGGCCTGCCGCGCCACCGGGTCATCACCCGGCACCTGCTGCGCAACTCCCTCATCCCCGTCGTCACCTTCATCGGCACCGACATCGGCGCCCTGATGGGCGGCGCCATCGTCACCGAGCGGATCTTCAACATCCACGGCGTCGGCTACCAGCTCTACCAGGGCATCCTGCGCCAGAACACGCAGACCGTGGTCGGCTTCGTCACCGTCCTGGTCCTCGTCTTCCTCGTCGCCAACCTCGTCGTCGACCTCCTGTACGCCGTACTCGACCCGAGGATCCGCTATGCCTGACCAGGAGCCCTACGAGCCCGAGCGCGCCATCGCCGGCACCGGCATGGGCGGCACGATGGACCTCGGCGCCAGCGAGGCCGTGACCCTGGAGAAGACGCCGGGCCCCGACGGCGGCAGCCCGCAGGACAAGCCCCGCAGCCTCTGGTCCGACGCCTGGCACGACCTGCGCCGCAACCCCGTCTTCATCATCTCCGCGCTGGTGATCCTCTTCCTGATCGTCATCTCCCTCTGGCCGTCGCTGATCGCCTCCGGCAGCCCCCTCAAGTGCGACTTGGCCAAGGCCCAGGAGGGCTCCCAGTCCGGCCACCCCTTCGGTTTCAACGGCCAGGGCTGCGACGTCTACACCCGCACCGTCTACGGCGCCCGTACGTCGGTGGCGGTCGGCGTCCTCGCCACCCTCGGGGTCGCCGTCCTCGGCAGCGTGCTCGGCGGGCTCGCCGGGTTCTTCGGCGGCGGCGGGGACGCCGTGCTCTCCCGCATCACCGACATCTTCTTCGCGATCCCGGTCGTCCTCGGCGGCCTGGTGCTGCTCTCCGTGATCACCAGCAACACCGTCTGGCCCGTCATCGGCTTCATCGTGCTGCTCGGCTGGCCGCAGATCTCCCGCATCGCCCGCGGCTCCGTCATCACCGCCAAGCAGAACGACTACGTCCAGGCCGCCCGCGCCCTCGGCGCCTCCAACTCCCGGCTGCTGCTGCGGCACATCGCGCCGAACGCCGTCGCCCCCGTCATCGTCGTGGCGACCATCGCGCTCGGCACCTACATCTCCCTGGAGGCGACCCTGTCCTTCCTCGGCGTCGGCCTGAAGCCGCCCAGCGTCTCCTGGGGCATCGACATCTCCGCCGCCGCCCCCTACGTCCGCAACGCCCCGCACGCCCTGCTGTGGCCGTCGGGTGCACTGGCCATCACCGTCCTCGCGTTCATCATGCTCGGCGACGCGGTGCGCGACGCCCTCGACCCGAAGCTGAGGTGAGCCGGCGCCATGCTGCTCGAAGTGCGCGACCTGCACGTGGAGTTCCACACCCGGGACGGTGTCGCCAGGGCCGTCAACGGCGTCAGCTACGGCGTGGACGCGGGCGAGACGCTGGCCGTCCTCGGCGAGTCCGGCTCCGGCAAGTCCGTCACCGCCCAGACGATCATGGGCATCCTCGACATCCCGCCGGGCCGGATCACCTCGGGCGAGATCCTCTTCGAGGGCCGGGACCTGCTGAAGCTGAAGGAGGAGGAGCGCAGGAAGGTCCGCGGCGCCGAGATGGCGATGATCTTCCAGGACGCGCTGTCCTCGCTGAACCCGGTCCTGACCGTCGGCGACCAGCTCGGCGAGATGTTCACCGTGCACCGGGGCATGTCCCGCAAGGACGCCCGCGCCAAGGCCGTCGAACTGATGGACCGGGTCCGCATCCCGGCCGCCAAGGAGCGGGTGCGGCAGTACCCCCACCAGTTCTCCGGCGGCATGCGCCAGCGCATCATGATCGCCATGGCGATGGCCCTGGAGCCCAAGCTGATCATCGCCGACGAACCGACCACCGCCCTCGACGTCACCGTCCAGGCCCAGGTCATGGACCTGCTCGCGGAACTTCAGCGCGAACTGCACATGGGCCTCATCCTCATCACCCACGACCTGGGCGTGGTCGCCGACGTCGCCGACAAGATCGCCGTCATGTACGCGGGCCGCATCGTCGAGACCGCCCCGGTCCACGACATCTACAAGAACCCCGCCCACCCCTACACCCGCGGCCTGCTGGAGTCGATCCCGCGCCTGGACCAGAAGGGTCAGGAGCTGTACGCCATCAAGGGCCTGCCGCCCAACCTCACCCGCATCCCGCCCGGCTGCGCCTTCCACCCGCGCTGCCCGATGGCCCAGGACGTCTGCCGCACCGACGTACCGCCGCTCTACGACGTCACCGACTCCGACGCGGAGCGGGGCAGCGCCTGCCACTTCTGGAGGGAGTGCCTGCATGGCTGAGCCGATCCTTCAGGTCACCGGCCTCGTCAAGCACTACCCGCTGACGACCGGCATCCTCTTCAAGAAGCAGGTCGGCGCGGTGAAGGCGGTCGACGGCGTCGACTTCCACCTCGACCGCGGCGAGACCCTCGGCATCGTCGGCGAGTCCGGCTGCGGCAAGTCCACGGTCGCCAAGATGCTGGTCAACCTGGAGCGCCCGACGGCCGGCGAGATCCGCTACAAGGGCGAGGACATCACCAAGCTGTCCGGGAAGGCCCTCAAGGCGGTCCGCCGGAACATCCAGATGGTCTTCCAGGACCCCTACACCTCCCTCAACCCCCGCATGACGGTCGGCGACATCATCGGGGAGGCGTACGACATCCACCCGGAGGTGGCGCCGAAGGGCGACCGGCGGGCCCGGGTCCAGCACCTCCTTGACGTGGTCGGCCTCAACCCGGAGTACATCAACCGCTATCCCCACCAGTTCTCCGGCGGCCAGCGCCAGCGCATCGGCATCGCGCGCGGCCTCGCCCTGCGCCCGGAGATCATCGTCGCCGACGAACCCGTCTCGGCCCTCGACGTCTCCGTGCAGGCCCAGGTGATCAACCTGATGGGCCGCCTCCAGAACGAGTTCGACCTGTCCTACATCTTCATCGCGCACGACCTGTCGATCGTCCGGCACATCTCCGACCGGGTCGGCGTGATGTACCTCGGCCGCATCGTGGAGACCGGCCGGGACGCCGAGATCTACGACCACCCGACCCACCCCTACACCCAGGCCCTGCTGTCCGCCGTGCCGGTTCCCGACCCGGAGGCCCGGGAGCACCGGGAGCGGATCATCCTGGCCGGCGACGTCCCGTCCCCGACGAACATCCCCTCCGGCTGCCGCTTCCGCACCCGCTGCTGGAAGGCGAAGGAGCGCTGCGCGCTGGAGGTGCCGGCCCTCGCCGTCCCCGCGGAGTTCCGCTCGGTCTCCGGACCCGCGGCCCACGACTCGGCGTGTCACTTCGCGGAGGAGAAACAGGTGGTGCCGCCCGAGGCGGACGGCGACACCGGGCACGGCAGCGGGCCGGGGTGACATGGCGCTCCCCGGCCCGCTTACGGCACCCGCACGGCCGTACGCTGAACAGCCTCGCGCGTCCGTATATCGGAGCCGCTTCGGCGAAGTTGCCTGTGTGTTAAGCCGGTTGGCGTACGGGTGACGGGTTCTACGACGGTGCGGGCAGCGACCGCTTGAGGAAGTCGACCTGGAGCCGCAGCAGGTTCTCCGCGACCGACTCCTGCGGGGTCATGTGTGTGACGCCGGACAGCGGCAGCACCTCGTGCGGGCGGCCGGCGGCCAGCAGGGCCGAGGACAGCCGCAGGGAGTGCGCGACCACCACGTTGTCGTCCGCGAGCCCGTGGATGACCATCATCGGGCGGTGCGGTTCGGCCGCGTCCACCAGCCCGGCGTCGTCGATCACCGAGTTGCGCCGGTAGACCTCCGGCTGCTCGCGGGGGTCGCCGAGATACCGCTCCTCGTAGTGGGTGTCGTAGAGCCGCAGGTCGGTGACCGGCGCCCCGACCACCGCCGCGTGGAAGACGTCCGGCCGGCGCAGGGCCGCCAGCGCGGCGAGGTAGCCGCCGAAGGACCAGCCGCGCACGGCCACCCGGTTCAGGTCCAGCGGGAAGTCCGCGGCGAGCGCCTGCAGCGCGTCGACCTGGTCCTGGAGCACGACCGCGGCCACGTCGTCCTTGATGGACTTCTCCCAGGCGGGGGAGTGCCCGGGCGTGCCCCGCCCGTCGGCGACGATCACCGCGAACCCCTGGTCGGCGAACCACTGCGAGGTGAGGTGGGCGTTGTGCGCCGCGACCACCCGCTGGCCGTGCGGGCCACCGTACGGGTCCAGGAGCACCGGGAGGAGGGTGTCACCGTGGTAGTCCGTTGGCATAAGCACGGCGCACGGGACAGCGCGTGCGCCCCCTCGGGTGAGCGTCACGCGCGGGGACAAACCGGGGTCTTCGGCATACGAGGCGACGGTGGCCGCCGTCTTGCCGTCCCGCAGAACGGCCACCCGGGCCCCCGGCCGGTCGAGCGTCGCGGAGACGAGAACGGACACGTCCCCGGAGCGCACCGCGGTGTGCACGCCGGGCTCCTGCGAGACGCGCTCCACGCCGAGTTCGTTCACCCGGTAGACGTGCACCTCGCCCGTCTCCGGATCGGCCGCCTCCGCGCCCGCCGACGCCGAGACCAGCACGTCGTCGTCCCCGACGTCCAGCACCGCCCGTAGGTGCAACTGGCCTCCTGTCAGCAGCCGTTCACCGACCGCCAGCACGCGCGCACCGCCCTCGTCGGCGATCCGCACCAACTGCCCGGACGGGCTCCAGCAGGGCACACCGGGGGAGAGTTCAAGCCAAACTGGATCTTCGTCGGCGTGCACCATCCGGGTCGTCCCGGACACGGTGTCCACGGCCAGGAACAACTGGCTGCGCTGGTCGCGCGCCTGTACGAGAAGGAGCGGCGCACCCGACGCTGACCAGTGCACTCGCGCCAAATACGGGTACCGCGCCCGGTCCCACAGCACCTCCGTGCGCCCCCCGTCGAGGCCGAGGACGAACAGCCGTACGTCCGCGT
This sequence comes from Streptomyces sp. NPDC058985, assembly GCF_042740985.1. Taxonomy (NCBI): domain Bacteria; kingdom Bacillati; phylum Actinomycetota; class Actinomycetes; order Kitasatosporales; family Streptomycetaceae; genus Streptomyces; species Streptomyces sp. NPDC058985. Next base: position 241,146 of record NZ_JBHYJX010000007.1, read on the forward strand.
TGGGGGTGCCGGCCGCCGGGTACGGCACGTGTTGTGGATCACGTTCGGGGCGGGCCGGGTCGGAGATCCACCAGCGCTGCACGGGCGTGTCGTCCACCCGTGCCACCAGCAGCCGGTCCGAGTCCGGGCCCCACCAGAAGCCCCGGCTGCGGCCCATCTCCTCGGCGGCGATGAACTCGGCGAGCCCGTACGTGACGCCCTCGCCGTCCGCCTCGGCCAGGGCCCTGTCCCCGTCCCCCTCGGCGCCCACGACCCGCAGGCCGCCCCGCGCGGCATACGCGATGTGCCGTCCGTCGGGGGAGGGGCGGGGGTCGACCACCGGCCCGGGCGTGGACAGTTCGCGGGCGGTGCCGGCCCGCAGTTCGGCCGCGAAGAGCCGCCCGGAGAGGGCGAAGGAGGCCACCTCGACCGCCGAGTCGGTGGCGTAGCCGACGATGCCCGCGCCTCCCTCACGGCTGCGCTCGCGCCGTGCCCGTTCCTCGGGCGACAGGGCCTCCTCGGCGCCGCCGAGCAGGGCTCGCGGGTCGGCGGCGACGCGCTCCGTGCCCTCGTCGACGTCGAGAACCCAGAGGGAGTTGGCCCGGTCCGTGCCGGTGCCGGAGCGCAGGAAGGCGACCCGTGAACCGTCGGGCGCCACGGTGAAAGAACGCGGCGCGCCGAGCGTGAACCGCTGGGTGCGGGCGTGCCGTTTGGGGAAGGAGTCGGACTCGGTCGTCATACCTCGACCATATTGGCCATGCGCCCCCTTGTGCGGCCGTGCGCCGAGAGATGCGCGCGCACGGATAGTTATGATCACTAGCGCATAGTGGGTATCAACCAGGTGCCCGCAGCGTGGATTTATCTGCGTGCACTGTCCCAAGCTCCGACTGCGACCGACCCCCCATGTCCCTGGGCCCATTGGAGGTGAGCCGCCGTGGCACTCTCGATTTCGGCGGTTGTGCTGCTGGCGATCATCGTCTTCCTGCTGGTCAAGAAGTCCGGTCTGAAGGCGGGGCACGCGGTGGTGTGCATGCTTCTCGGCTTCTACCTGGCTTCCTCGACCGTCGCACCCACGATCAGTGAGCTGACGACGAACATCGCGGGGATGATCGGCAGCATCAACTTCTGACGGCGGCCACGAAGTCGGCCCAGGCCCCCGGAGCCAGCGCGAGCCGGGGGCCGGCGTCCGGGCGGTTCTTGGAGTCGCGGACGTGGACGGCACGGGGTTCGAGGGCGACCTCCACGCAGGAGTCGCCCTCGCTGCCACTGCTGTAGCTGCTCTTGAACCATGCCAGACCGGTGTCGCGGTTCATGTCTCCCCCAGCAGTTGCTCGATGAAGGCTGTCGACTGACGCGGTGAGAGGGCCTGAGCCCGGATGATCCCGTACCGCAGTTCCAGGATACGGAGTTGCCTGGGGGCCGACACAGGCCGCCCACCGGCGACGGCAGGCGAGCGCCCGACCGCCGACCCGTCCGCGAACTTCAGTACCTCGATGCCGCCGTCCACCCCCGCGTGTTCTTCGCGGTCCGTCGGCATCACCTGAAGCTCGATGCTGGGCAAGCCGCTGACTTCCAGCAGATGCGCGAGCTGGTCGCGCAGCGTCTGCCTCCCGCCCAGTGGGCGCCTGAGCGTCCACTCCTCCAGAATGAACCCGAGTTCGGGCGCGGGCTCCCGATCGAAGATCGCCTTGCGTGCGACCCGCGCCGCGATGAAGCGCTCGATCTCGTCGGCCGCATAGGTGGGACGCCGCATCGACAGAAGGGCACGCGAGTACTCGGGGGTCTGCAGGAGGCCGTGGATGTGCAACGGGTCGTACAGCTGAAGCTCCACCGCCCGCGCCTCCATCTGCGCGAGATCCCGCACCTTCTTCGGATACCGGACCCTCCGTACGTCCTCCTTCATCGCGGCGATGAGCCCACCCGCGTCCAGCACGCGGTCCGCCGTGTCGAGGTACTCCAGCCGGGGGATCCGCTTCCCGCCCTCGACCTTGTAGACGAGGTCCTCTCCGTACCCGACCGCCACCGCGAAGTCCGCGGCCCGCATCCCCACCGCCTCGCGCCGCAGTTTCAGCTGCCGCCCCACCGTGGCGATCACGGCGAGCGCCCAGTCGTCGTTGGGGTCCACCTCCCACCCCGGCTCGTCCACCTGTTCCGTCTCGACGTCCACCGACATGTCGCGCCCCTCCGTACTCCCGTGCCGTACCGCCACGCCTTACCCGGGGCAACGCACCGGCAGCCCGGACGGCACTGGACAAGCCCTGGACAGTTACGAGAACGGGGGCGCGGCCTCATAGGGTGGCCCCCATGAAGGCACTCCCCGCCCGGCGTCTGCTGCTGGTGCACGCGCACCCGGACGACGAGTCGATCAACAACGGCGTCACCATGGCCAGGTACGCCGCCGAAGGCGCCCACGTGACGCTGGTGACCTGCACCCTCGGTGAGCGGGGGGAGGTCATCCCGCCCGAGCTGGCGCACCTGTCCGGTGCCGCTCTGGGCGGCCACCGCAGGGGTGAGCTGGCGGACGCCATGCGCGCGCTCGGCGTCGAGGACTTCCGGCTGCTCGGCGGGCCGGGCCGGTTCGCGGACTCCGGGATGATGGGCCTGCCCGACAACGACGACCCCGGCTGCCTGTGGCAGGCGGACCTGGACGAGGCCGCGGCGCTCCTCGTCGACGTGATCCGCGAGGTACGCCCCCAGGTGCTCGTCACCTACGACCCCGACGGCGGCTACGGCCACCCCGACCACATCCAGGCCCACCGCATCGCCATGCGGGCGGTGGAGCTGGCGGCCGAGGCGGGCTGCCCGGTGCGGAAGGTGTACTGGAACCGCGTCCCGCGCTCCCGCGTCGAGGACGACTTCGCACGCCTCCGTGCCGACCTGCCGGGCACGCCGTTCGACCGTGCGGCCGGCGTCGAGGACGTACCGGGCGTCGTCGACGACGGGAGGATCACCACCGAGATCCGCGGCGAGGGCACCGCGTACGCCGCCGCCAAGGCCGCCGCGATGCGCGCCCACGCCACCCAGATCACGGTCGCCGAACCGTACTTCGTCCTCTCCAACGACCTGGCCCAGCCGGTCTTCACCACCGAGTACTACGAACTCGTGCGGGGCGAGCGGGCCGGTGAGGGGCGCGAGAGCGACCTCTTCGCCGGGATCGGGACCGGAACCGCGACCCACGAGACAGAGGAGGCGTCGTGAGCGGACGCACCCCGCCGGCCACCTCCGCGTTGACCCAGCCCCTGCGCCCGCCCTCGCTCGGCCGCGCCGCCCTCTATGCCGGGCTCTTCGTACTCGGCGCCGTGATCGGCGTCGCCGGGGCGCTGCTCCAGCCGGCCTGGTTCCCCGGAGGGCTGCTGCTGGCCCTGGCCGCCGAGGCCGGGCTGTGTCTCGGGGCGGGCCGTGCCGTGGGACGCCGGGGCGGCGCCGTCGCGCCGGCCGCGGGCTGGGCGCTCGCCGTGGTCCTCCTCACCACCAGCCGACCCGAGGGCGACTTCGTGTTCGCCGCGGGGATCGGCTCCTACCTCTTCCTGCTGGGCGGAATCGCGGTTGCTGTGATGTGCGCCACCCTCGCGCCGGTGAGGCAACCGGACGGCGACGCCGCCCGACTTCGCAAGTGACGTACTACTTCGCCATACCGTGCTCGTGCGAGTCCCGTGTGGGTTTCCCCGGCGGTCACGGGATACGCGTGAGAAGTGGCCAGTATGGTGGTGCGCGCCGCCGAGCCGCCCGCTCCGAAGGGGTGACGGGCGGCGGAGCCAACCGGGAGAACCTGCCTTGAGTCGTGAAACTGACAGTTCGTCCTCCGGGCCCCACGGGCGCGGCGGAGCCGCGTACCCGTCGGGCACCCCGCCCTACGGGACACCCACGGCTTCCGACGCCGGTGCGGACGCGGGCCGTTCGGCCGCGCGACCGGAGGAGCGCAAGACCGAGACGACGCTGACGACCCGTATCCGGATCAACATCCCCGGGTCGCGGCCCATCCCGCCGGTCGTCGTGCGCAAGCCCGTCACGGAGGCGGAGAGCGGCGCGGGCGACGCGGAGACGACGGCCGAGCAGCCCGCGCCCGGCGCGGCCGCGCCCACGAGCGCGCCCGAGGCTCCCGCCGCGCCCGCCGGGCCTGCCGCGCCCGCCGGGCCTGCCGCGCCCACCGGGCCTGCCGAGGAGAAGCCGACCAGCGACTGGTTCGCGCCCCGCAAGTCCGGTCCCGGCAAGGGCGCTCAGGGCAGTGGCTCCACCAACGGCGCCGGTCAGCCCGGCGGTTCGGGCCCGGCACCCGGTGCCCCGGCCGGTACACCCGGCGCGGGCGCGTCCGGTGCCGGTGCGCGTCCGGGAGGCGGCAGCAGCGGGCGTCCCGGGGGCGTCGTCGGCTCCATGAACGTGCCCGGCGGTTCCCGGCCCGGCTCCACGAACGGCGCCGGTCTCCCCGGCGCGACCGGCGGTCCCGTCGCGCCCGGCCACGGCGGAGGCACCGGTTCCTTCGACGTGACCGAGGCGCTGGCGGCCGGACCGCTCGGCGGCAACGGCGCCCGCCCCGGGACCGGCCCCGGCGGCGAGCCGCGCCGCGACGACCTGCCGTACTTCTCCGGCGACGGGCCGGGCGCGCAGGGCGCCACCGGTCCCGACGGGCAGTCCCCCTTCGGTGGCGGCCCGGGCCCCGCGGGACCGACCGGCGGTCCGGTCACCGGAGAGGGCAGGCTCTCGCCGCCTCCGGTGGGCGACCTCGGCGACCTCGGCGACTTCAACGCCCCCGGGGCGGCCGCGGGGCCCGGAGCACCCCCGGCCCAGCGCGGGCCCGCGCCGACCGGCGTACGCGGCCCGGGAGGTCCCGCCGCCCCCGGCAGGACGCAGGGCCCCGGCACCGGCCCCGGCGGTGGGCTCAGCGACGACACCGCGATCCTCACCCCGCAGAAGCCGGCCCCCGAGCCGGGCACGCCGGGCTACGGCAACCCGGACAACATCTCCGGCAACACCGTCACCAGCGGCATCCCCGTCGTACCGGGCGAGCGCACCACGCCGTTCCAGGGCCAGGGCCCCGGCGGCGACGGACCCCTGCCGCACACGCCCCCCAAGCTGCCCGAACCGGTCTCCACGCCCCCGGCCGGCTCCGCCAAGCCCGCGAAGAAGAAGGGGCGCGGCAAGCTGCCGCTGCTCGTCGGCGGCCTGGTCGTGGTCGCCGGTGTCACCTACGGCGCCGGGCTGCTGATGAACCGCTCCGACGTGCCCAAGGGCACCACCGTGCTCGGCGTCGACATCGGCGGCGGCACCCGCGACGACGCCGTCGAGAAGCTGGACGACACGCTCGGCGCCCGCGCGGACAAGCCGCTGAAGCTCACGGTGGGCGGCGAGACCGTCTCCCTCAAGCCGGACCAGGCCGGGCTCCAGCTCGATTCGCAGGCCACCGCCAGCGCGGCGGCCACGAGCGACTACAACCCGGTCTCCGTGATCGGCTCGCTCTTCGGCCAGAAGCGGGTCGTCGAACCGGAGATGCCCGTCGACGAGGAGAAGCTGCACGCCGCCCTTCAGGACGCGGCGGGCGGCGCCGGATCCGTGACCGAGGGCACGATCAAGTTCGAGTCCGGCAGGGCCGTGCCGGTCTACGGCAAGGCGGGCAAGGGCATAGACGTCGCCAAGTCGACCGAGTCCGTGCAGGCGGCGTACCGCACCCAGATGGAGACCGGGAACGCCGCCGCGGTGAGCGTGCCGACGACCACCCAGCAGCCGACGGTCTCCAAGGCCGAGGTCGACCGGATGCTGAAGGAGTTCGCCGAGCCGGCCATGTCGGGCATAGTGACGGTCCGGGCGAGCGGCGCCGAGGTCAAGTTCAGCCCCGAGAAGTCGCTCTGGAAGTTCCTCGGTGTCACGGCTGTCGGCGGCAAGCTGGTGGACAAGCCCGACCTGAACGCTCTCGAGGGCCTCTACGGCCAGACGTTCGACGGCGTGCTCATCACCCGCGCCAACGGCAAGAAAACGCCCGTCACCCCCGAGGACGTCTACGGTGCCCTGCGCCAGGCCCTGAAGAGCAAGACCGACCGGGTGGCCGTCATCGAGACCAACCCGAGCTGACGCCGGGCGCCGGGCACGCGCCCGGCGCCCCGAAGGGGCGCGGGGAACTGCGCGACCAGCCACGTCGCACGCGGCAGTCGCACGACAACAGACGCTCCACGGCGCGTAGGCGAAGCGAACTCAGTTCAGCATCGCCCGCGCCGCCCGCGCCTCCCCCCGAACCTCCTCCGCGACCCCCTCGTCCACCGCCCCCACAACCTCCGCATACGCCTCCAGCTCCCTGGCCCCCGCCGAGAACTCCCCCCGCCCCACCAACAACCGCGCCCGCTCGTACCGCAACCGCGCCGCATGCGCCGGCAGCAGCAGCGCCAGCTCGATCGCCCACAGCCCGACCGCGGACTCCTCGGGCCGGCCCGCCGCCCACGCCCGGATGTTGTTGAGCACCCGCGCCACCACCTCCAACGGCGCCGCCGGCTCCAGCATCGACGGCCGCAGCCCCGCCCCCGTCGCCCCGGCGACCAGCACCTCCGCGTCCCCGCCGCCGAGCACCCGGCCGCCGTCGAACGGATCGGCGAGCACCCGCTCCTCCTCCGGCCCGTACTCCGGCCCGAACCCGACCACGAAGTGCCCCGGCAAGGCGACCCCGTACACCGGCGCCCCTGCCCGCCGGGCGACCTCCAGCCACACCACCGAGAGCATGATCGGCAGCCCGCGCCGCCGCCGCAGCACCTCGTGCAGCAGGGACGACTCCAGCCGCTGGTAGTCCGCGGCGGCTCCGTGGAACCCGTACCGCTCGCCGAGCAGATCCCGCAGCGCCACCGCCCAGGCCCGCGGCGAGCCCGGCCGGAAGGGCACCTCCCCGGCCAGCCGGTCCAGCTCCACCTGCGCGGCGTCGAGACCCGCCTCGTCCAGCGCCCCGTCCGCCTCCGCGCCCAGCAGCAGGCACAGCGTGGCCAGGTCGGGCCGCTCGGACCGCGCCTCCTCGGCGAACCGCCGGCGCACCTCGGCGGAGCGCTCCGGCGAGGGCGGCCGCACGTGCCCCGTCACGGCGTCGCCGTCCCGGCGCCCGCGGGCTCCCGGTAGTGGTGGTACGCGTGGTGCGCCGAGAAGCCCATCCCGGCGTACAGCGCCCGCGCCCCCGCGTTCTCGGTCTCCACCTGGAGCCACGCCGCCGACGCGCCCTCGTCCAGCGCCCGCCGGGCCAGCGCGGCCATCACGGCGGTCGCGAGCCCCCGGCGCCGCTGCGCGGGGTCGACCTCGACGGCCGCGAAGGAGGCCCACCGCCCGTCCACCACACACCGCCCGATGGCGGCCGGGGCGTCCGCGCCGGGCACCGTGGCGAACCACACCGAGGGACCGCCGCCCAGCACCCGCAGGGCCACCTCGCTGACACCCTTGCGCTGGTAGCGGGCCAGCCACGCGTCGTCCGCGTCCCGGGACAGGACCACGCCGGCGCCCTCGGCCAGGTCGGCCACCGGAGCCAGGGCGCCCGTCCACACCTCGGCCGACACCTCACGCACCCAGCCCCGCCGCTCCAGCTCCGCGCACAGCCGCTCCTGGGTGCCCTCCGCACCGGTGGCGGTCTGCACGAACGCGGGCAGCCCGCGAGCGCCGTACCAGCGTCGTACGGCGCTCAGCGCGTCGTCGAGCGGCAGCCCCGGATCGCCGAGCGGGAGCACGGAGTTGGCCCGCCGCGTGAACCCGGCGGCCGCCCGCAGCCGCCACTCGCCGAGCCACTCGCTCTCGACGGGCGGCCAGGCCCGCGCCGCGATCCGCGCCAGCTCCTCGTACGACGCGGCGGGACCGCGCCGGCGCGCGGGCGCCGACGGCACGACCTTCCCGGCGACCAGCGTCGACTCCGCGATCCGTACCGACTCGCCACTCTTCCGTGTGATCAGCAGCACACCGTCGGTCCACGATGTGAGAACACCAACCGTGTCGGTGAACTTCTCACCCGCGCCACCCGGTTCGCTCAAGCGCCGCACGCAGACTCGTTTGCCCACGTCAGCAGCGGTGATACGAACCTCAAGACGCCCGGCGGCAGAGATTTCCACGGGTCTGTCCACCCCTCCTGTTCGGATCATGCCCAAGAACGGAGATACTAGGGGCGGGCATCGACGACGCCGCGCTCCCGCGCGCCAGGCGGCGGAGCCTGAGGAGGCCCGCCAGCGCCCTATCGAGGAGGAACGACAGCGTGACCTACGTCATCGCGCAGCCTTGTGTCGACGTGAAGGACAAGGCGTGCATCGAGGAGTGCCCGGTCGACTGCATCTACGAGGGCCAGCGGTCCTTGTACATCCACCCGGACGAATGCGTCGACTGTGGTGCCTGTGAGCCGGTCTGCCCGGTCGAGGCGATCTTCTACGAAGACGACACTCCGGAGGAGTGGAAGGACTACTACAAGGCGAACGTCGAGTTCTTCGACGAGCTCGGTTCGCCGGGCGGCGCCAGCAAGCTGGGTCTGATCGAGCGCGATCACCCCTTCGTCGCCGCGCTGCCGCCGCAGAACCAGTAAGAGCGGCCTGCACCAGCGCCGCCTCGGTCCCGTACGGCCTGATCGTCCCGATCGGCGCGGTACGGGACCGAGGCGTTTGCCGCAGGACGAAGACGAAAGAGAGCCAGCATCGTGTCCGCAGTCTCCGACCGGCTTCCCACCTTCCCCTGGGACAAGCTGGAGCCGTACAAGAAGACGGCCGCGGCCCACCCCGACGGCATCGTCGACCTCTCCGTCGGCACGCCGGTCGACCCGGTCCCCGAGCTGATCCAGAAGGCCCTGACCGACGCGGCGGACTCTCCCGGCTACCCGACCGTCTGGGGCACCCCGGCGCTGCGCGACGCGATCACCGGCTGGGTGGAGCGCCGTCTCGGCGCCCGCGACGTCACCCACCGCCACGTGCTCCCCATCGTCGGCTCCAAGGAACTCGTCGCCTGGCTCCCGACCCAGCTGGGCCTCGGCCCCGGCGACCGGGTGGCCTTCCCCCGCCTGGCCTACCCGACCTACGAGGTCGGCGCGCGCCTGGCCCGCGCGGAGTACGAGGCCTACGACGACCCGACCGACCTGGAACCGGCGGGGCTCAGGCTGCTGTGGCTCAACTCGCCGTCGAACCCGACCGGCAGGGTCCTGCCGAAGGCGGAGCTGGCCCGGATCGTGGCCTGGGCCCGCGAGCACGGCGTCCTCGTCGTCTCCGACGAGTGCTACCTGGAACTGGGCTGGGAGGCCGACCCGGTCTCCGTCCTGCACCCGGACGTCAACGGCGGTTCGTACGACGGCCTGGTGGCCGTGCACTCGCTCTCCAAGCGCTCCAACCTCGCCGGCTACCGCGCGGCCTTCCTGGCCGGCGACCCGGCCGTCCTGGGCCCGCTGCTGGAGATCCGCAAGCACGGCGGCATGATGACGTCGGCGCCGACACAGGCGGCCGTGGCGGCGGCCCTCGGCGACGACGAGCACGTGCGCGTCCAGCGCGAGCGGTACGCGGCCCGCCGCACGGCGCTGCGCGAGGCACTGCTCGGCCACGGCTTCCGCATCGAGCACAGCGAGGCCAGCCTCTACCTCTGGGCCACCCGCGACGAGTCCTGCTGGGACACGGTCGCCCACCTGGCCGACCGCGGCATCCTGGTGGCCCCCGGCGACTTCTACGGCCCCGCGGGCGACCACTTCGTCCGGGTGGCCCTGACGGCCACGGACGAACGCGTCCAGGCAGCGACGGACCGCCTGAAGTCCTGACCATCCGGCCCGCCGGCCTGTCGGCCTGGCCGTGGGCAGTCGTTCCGCAGGGCGATGGGGGTACCTCCCATGCCCTTTAGCAATGGGGGAGGGTGGGCACAGCCATCAACGCCGGGCCACGGCCAACCAACGCCCACCGCACAGACGTAGGCAAGCAAAACGCCGGGGCCCAGGAAGAACACCCTGGGCCCCGGCGCCGTACAGCCCGGCGCTAGCCGATCGGCAGGCCCTGCACCGGCAGCCCACCCTTGCCCAGCGCGTCCGTCGGCAGCCCGCCCTCCGTGGCGGTCTGCGCCGTGTCACCGACGATGTCCCCGGCGAGACCCGCCGCCTGCCCGGCGGCGCTCTGCGCGGCCGGGGTGGCCTTCTTGACGACCGAGCCACCGGTCTTGCCGGCCTTGGGCACGGCCTTCTTGACGGCCTTGCCGCCGCTGTCGCCCGCGGCCGCGGTCAGGCTCTGGGCGGCGGAGTCCACGGTGTTGCCGACGTTCGCGCCGTCCAGGGCGGTCAGTCCCCCGAGGTTCGGGGTGGCGGGCAGTTCGGGAGCCGCGCTGGCGGAGCCGGCCGCACCGACCCCGGCGGCCGCTCCCGCAGCGACGAGCAGCGCGGCACGGGCGATCCGGCGGGTCAGGGGGAGGGACATGATGCTCCTTCGACGGAAGTCAACTGATGAGGTACCGAACCGATCCCGGCGGGTGATCCACCGGGCTCGGACGCAGTGACTACCGCTCGAAGGCGGCGAAGGTTGCGGCGACGCAGTGTAAAGAGTTGGCAATGTGTCGCATTATCGGGTGCACAGAAAAACGGGCAAAAGGGCTCCGGTCGGAAAGTCTGCCGAATCCTTACAGCCCTTGATTTTCCCGAGCTGCGGAGCGCTTGGGGGTGACCACGCGAAAAGGCGTGTTCCGCGTCGACCCGAGGCCCCCGCGCGTCACCCGCTGGAGTGACGGATCGTACGGGTGACCACTACCGCATGGACGTGATGCGCACCGAGCCCGCCGCCCGCTCCGCGCCCTGGGCACCGCGGGTGCCCGACGGGGCCCACGTGCTGTCGGTGTTGCCCGCGGTCCACACCCGGCCCGCGTACGAGACTCGCTCGACGTGCAGCGAGGAGGCGTTGGCCACCGCCCAGTGCGCCAACTGCCAGCCGCGCTGGAGCGGGTCCTCACCGGCTTCCCGGGCGGCGTCGGCGGTCACGGGCAGCGTCACGGTCCGCTCGTCGGGGCCGTCACCGCCGCCGGAAGCCCCGGCCGGCTCCGCCGACGCGTCGCCCACCGTCGCACCGGCCGGCTGGAACACCGCGCGCCCGAAGTCCCGCACCAGCGCCGCGCGTACCGCGTCCGGTCCCTTCTCCCGCGTCGCGCCGGGGCGTCCGTCGCAGGTCAGGGTCGCCGCGGACCGTCCGGTCAGGGCGGCCGCGAGCAGTGCGGCGTCCGGCTCGTGCTTGGCGTACGCGTCGGGGAAGGCGCTGCGCTGCACGCGCTGGGCGGCGTCGGTCAGTTCGAGGTCCTGGTAGCCGGGGATCTCGACCAGGTGGTCGTAGAACAGGCCCGCCGAGTACGCCGGGTCCATGATCTCCTCCGGCGTTCCCCAGCCCTGCGAGGGGCGCTGCTGGAACAGGCCGAGCGAGTCCCGGTCGCCGTGGTCGAGGTTGCGCAGCGTGGACTCCTGCAGCGCGGTCGCCAGCGCTATCGTCACCGCCCGCTCCGGCAGCTTGCGCGCGGTGCCCACGGCGGTGATCGTCGCCGCGTTCACCGCCTGCTCCGGCGTGAACTCGTACGTCGTCCCCCCGCTCCCGCCGGAGACCACCTTGCAGCCGGGAGCGCCCGCGCCCCCGCTGACGTACTGCACCGCCAGATATCCGGCGACGGCGAACAGGGCCATGGCGGCCGCGCCGGAACGGACGAGGCGGCCACGGCGCTTGGGCGACGGGGAGGGCTGAAGCACGCGTACAAGGTACTGGAGGGTAGGGTCCGGTGTACGCCCGGTACGCACAGTGCCCGAACGGGCAGGGGCGTTAGGGTCGGAGCCATGGCCGATACCCCGCTTGACCTCACGCTGGACGCCGCCGAGCTTACCGCGCGGCTCGTCGACTTCCCCTCCGAGAGCGGCACCGAGAAGCCGCTGGCGGACGCGGTAGAGAGCGCCCTGCGCAGCCTCCCGCACCTGACGGTCGAGCGGTACGGCAACAACGTCGTCGCGCGGACGGACCTGGGCCGCGCGGAGCGCGTGATCCTGGCCGGCCACATCGACACGGTCCCCATCGCGGACAACGTGCCCTCCCGGCTCGACGAGGACGGCGTCCTGTGGGGCTGCGGCACCTGCGACATGAAGGCGGGCGTCGCCGTGCAGCTGCGCATCGCGGCCACCGTCCCGGCCCCCAACCGCGACCTGACCTTCGTCTTCTACGACAACGAAGAGGTCGCCGCCGACCTGAACGGCCTCAAGCACGTCGCCGAGGCGCACCCGGAATGGCTGGAGGGCGACTTCGCGGTGCTCCTCGAACCGTCGGACGGGCAGGTGGAGGGCGGCTGCCAGGGCACCCTGCGGGTGCTGCTCAGGACGTCGGGGGAGCGGGCGCACTCGGCGCGGAGCTGGATGGGCTCCAACGCGATCCACGCGGCTGCCCCGATCCTCGCCCGCCTGGCCGCCTACGAGCCCCGCTACCCGGTGATCGACGGCCTGGAGTACCGCGAGGGACTGAACGCGGTCGGCATCACCGGCGGAGTCGCCGGCAACGTCATCCCCGACGAGTGCGTGGTCACGGTCAACTTCCGCTACGCCCCCGACCGCAGCCCCGAGGACGCCCTCGCGCACGTGCGCGAGGTCTTCGCGGACTGCGGGGTGGCCGAGTTCGTGGTCGACGACCACAGCGGCGCGGCCCTGCCCGGCCTCTCCCACCCGGCCGCGGCCGCCTTCATCGAGGCGGTGGGCGGCACCCCGCAGCCCAAGTACGGCTGGACCGACGTGTCCCGCTTCTCGGCGCTCGGCGTACCGGCGGTGAACTACGGCCCGGGCAACCCGCACCTGGCGCACAAGCGGGACGAGCGGGTCGAGGTCGCGAAGGTCCTCGCGGGCGAGGAGCGCCTGCGGTCCTGGCTGACGGCTTGATCCACGCGCGCCGGAAACGGGTTTATCCCGGCGCGTGGCGGACATGCTGAGGTCCCTCGTACGTAACCCGCGTAGATCTACGCTGAGGTGGAAGAACCTGCAACTGGAGGGAGCGCGCATGGCTACCGGCAACCCCGAGGGCAAGAAGCGGCCACCGGAGGAGCAGCGCCTGGGCCCTGTCCTCCGGCGGCGGGGTCAGGTCCAGAAGAGCACCACGGACCAGCGCCTGCTGGACGAGCGCGCTCCGACGGACTGGGTGCACACCGACCCCTGGCGGGTCCTGCGCATCCAGTCGGAGTTCATCGAGGGCTTCGGCACGCTCGCCGAACTGCCCCCCGCGATCAGCGTCTTCGGCTCCGCCCGCACGCCGGTCGACTCGACGGAGTACGACGCCGGTGTCCGGCTGGGCCGCGGCCTGGTCGAGGCGGGCTTCGCGGTCATCACCGGCGGCGGGCCCGGCGCCATGGAGGCGGCCAACAAGGGCGCGCTGGAGGCGGAGGGCACCTCGGTCGGCCTCGGCATCGAGCTGCCCTTCGAGCAGGGGCTCAACCCCTACGTCGACATCGGCCTGAACTTCCGTTACTTCTTCGTCCGCAAGATGATGTTCGTGAAGTACGCGCAGGGCTTCGTGGTCCTGCCCGGCGGTCTCGGCACCCTCGACGAACTCTTCGAGGCCCTCACGCTGGTGCAGACCCAGAAGGTCACCCGCTTCCCCATCGTCCTCTTCGGCTCCGAGTACTGGGGCGGCCTGATCGACTGGCTCCGGGGCACCCTGGTGGCCCAGGGCAAGGCCGCCGAGAAGGACCTCCTGCTCTTCCACGTCACGGACGACGTGGACGAGGCGGTCGCCCTGGTCTCCAAGGAGGCGGGCCGCTAGGACCCGGCCCTCCGGCGGGGGGGCGGGCAGCGCCGGGAGCGCCCCGCCCCTACGCCAGACCCCGCCGGGCTACGGCCGGCTCCCGGTGTCCCGCGATCGTCGCCACCATGTCCAGGACCTGCCGGGTCTCCTCCACCTCGTGCACCCGGTACACCCGCGCGCCCAGCCACGCCGAGACCGCCGTGGTCGCCAGCGTCCCGAGCACCCGCTCCTTCACCGGCCGGTCCAGGGTCTCCCCGACGAAGTCCTTGTTCGACAGGGACACCAGCACCGGCCACCCCGTCTCCACCATCTCCCCGAGCCGCCGCGTCGCCTCCAGGCTGTGCCGGGTGTTCTTCCCGAAGTCGTGCCCGGGATCGATCAGCACCGACTCCCGCGGCACCCCCAGCGCCACCGCCCGCTCGGCCAGCCCCAGCGTCACCCGCAGGATGTCGGCCACGACGTCGTCGTACGTCACCCGGTGCGGCCGCGTCCGTGGCTGGGCGCCCCCGGCGTGCGTGCACACCAGCCCCACCCCGTACCGCGCGGCGACCTCCGCCAGCTTCGGGTCGACCCCGCCCCACGCGTCGTTCAGCAGGTCCGCCCCCACCTCGCACACGGCCTCGCCGACCTCGTGCCGCCAGGTGTCCACGCTGATCACGACGTCCGGGAACCGCCGCCGCACCTCCGCGACGAACCCCACCGTCCGCCGCGCCTCCTCCTCGGCCGACACCTCGTCACCCGGCCCGGCCTTCACCCCGCCGATGTCGATGATCGCGGCCCCCTCCGCCACCGCCCGCTCCACGCGCGCGAGGGCGGGCTCGTCGAGGAACGTGGCTCCCTGGTCGTAGAAGGAGTCCGGGGTCCGGTTCACGATCGCCATGATCACCGGCTCGTGTGCCGCGAATTCACGCCTGCCCAGCCTGAGCATCCCCTGTGACATCTCCTCGTCCATACCGTTCTCTCGTACCGGTGCCGCTGGCTGTCAGACTCGCATGGCACGATCGGACCCGACACAACCGACCCGACCCGATCCGACCGTGGGGGCCCCAGCGATGGTCATGTTCCTGTTCCTCGTCATCGCGCTGGTCGTCGTGGTGGCCGGAGTGACGCTGGCCGTGGTGAGCGGCGGCGACAGCGGGCCGCTGCCCGACGCCGACCCCGAACGGCTCCGGGACTCCCTGCCCCCCGACCGCCCGGTGGGCAGCCCGGACGTGGAACGGCTCCGCTTCCCGCTCGTCCTCCGCGGCTACCGCATGACGGACGTGGACGACGCCCTCGCCCGCCTCGGCGCCGAGCTGGCCGAGCGCGACTCCCGCATCGCCGACCTGGAGTCCGCCCTGGCCGGTGCCCGGGCCGCCGCCGCCCATCAGCACATGGTGACGGACAGGCCGGCACCGGAGGAGCAGCAGTGAGCACCGGCGAGGCCGTCGCCGGCCCGGACGGCGCGCTGCGCTGCCCCTGGGCCCTGTCCACCGCGGACTACGTGACGTACCACGACGAGGAGTGGGGCAGGGCGGTCCACGGGGACGACGCCCTGTACGAGCGGCTCAGCCTGGAGGCCTTCCAGTCCGGCCTGTCCTGGATCACCATCCTGCGCCGCCGCGCCGGCTTCCGCGCCGCCTTCGCCGGCTTCGCGATCGCCGACGTGGCCGCCTTCACCGACGAGGACCGGGAGCGGCTCCTCGCCGACGCGGGCATCATCCGCAACCGCGCCAAGATCGACGCGACCCTCGCCAACGCGCGCGTGCTCGCCGAGTGGGCGCCGGGCGACCTGGACGAGCTGATCTGGTCCCACGCCCCCGACCCTGCGTCCCGCCCCGCCCCGAAGACCCTCGCCGACGTCCCCGCCGTCACCCCCGAGTCCACGGCTCTGTCCAAGGCACTGAAGAAGCGGGGCCTGCGCTTCGTCGGCCCGACGACGGCTTATGCCCTGATGCAGGCATGCGGCCTGGTCAACGACCACCTCTCGAGGTGCGTGGCAAGAAGCGCCCCTTAGGGGCGCGGGGAACTGCGCGACCAGCCACGACGAACCCGCACTCAGCGACGGCGCTCAGACCCCCCGATCTCACCGCCCCAAATACTCGGGCTTCCGCTTCTCGACAAACGCCCGCACCGCGATCGCATGGTCCTCCGAGGACCCCGCCCGCGACTGCAGCTCGTCCTCCTTCTCCAGCGTCTCGGAGAGCGAGTGCGTCAGCCCGTACGCCATCGCCTCCTTCAGCGCCGCGTACGCCACCGTCGGCCCCTCGGCCAGCGCCCGCGCCGTCCGTTCGGCCTCGGCGCGCAGCTCGGCGGCGGGCACGACCCGGGTGGCGATGCCCAGCTCGTACGCCTCCTGGGCGGGGATGCTGCGCGGGAAGAGCAGCAGGTCGGCGGCGCGTCCGGGGCCGACGACCCGCGGCAGCGTCCAGGAGATGCCCGAGTCCGCGGTGAGCGCCACCCCGGCGAAGGACGTGTTGAAGGAGGCGGTGTCCGCGACGATCCGGTAGTCCGCCGCGAGCGCGAAGCCGAGGCCCGCCCCGGCCGCCACGCCGTTCACGGCGGCGACCACCGGCTTCTCGGCGTCCGCGAGCGCCCGCACGATCGGGTTGTAGTGCTCGCGCACCGTGCTCATGGTCTCGCCCGAGCCCGCCTCCCGGTCGGCGGCCAGCAGCCCGATGTGCTCCTTGAGGTCCTGGCCGACGCAGAACGCCCGGTCGCCGGCGGCCGTCAGCAGCACCGCCCGTACCCCGCCGTCCGCCGCCGCGGAGCGCACCGCGTCCCGGAGCGCGACCTTGGTCTCGATGTTCAGCGCGTTCATCGCCTCGGGGCGGTTCAGCGTGATCGTCGCGAGCCCGTCGCTCACCTCGTAGAGCACGGTGTCGGCCATGGAATTCCCCTCCGCTTCGTCGCGTGTGTCGGGCAACAGCATGACGGAGATCGACGTCGGCGCGGGGCTGCGGAGATGTGACCTGCGTCAAAGAATTCCGGTCCGCATCCATTCGGTGGAAGTGGGTGAGGGCGCGCAGTATCGCAGTCACATCCCCGAATTGAGTGGTTTTGCTCGCGCGCGTTGCCCAAGCGATGCCGACCGATGTTGGTCATCGGGTCCTGGGATGCGGGATAATGGCCGGGAAGCAATGTGTTCGATGCCGGTGTCGCGCGTCCGGGCCGGACTGCGCGTGCCCTCACGGGCCGTCGGCGGTGACGGTGAGCTGGTATCAGGAAGGGGAACGAGCATGGCGGCCATGAAGCCGCGGACGGGCGATGGCCCGCTCGAGGTGACCAAGGAGGGGCGGGGCATCGTCATGCGCGTTCCGCTCGAAGGCGGCGGGCGGCTCGTCGTCGAGCTGACCCCCGATGAGGCCGACGCGCTCGGCGACGCCCTCAAGAAGGTCGTCGGCTGACGCGCGAGCGACCATACCCGTTCAGTCGCCCCGGTGCCGCACGCGGTGCCGGGGCGACTGTTTGTCTCAGGCGTCGCCCCAGGTGTCCGGCTCAGCGCTTCACGGCGCAGAGCAGCCCGTCGCCCACCGGCAGCAGCGACGGCACCAGCTCCTGGCTCTCGCGCACCGCGCGCAGGACCTCCCGCAGCCGCAGCACCTCGGTGGGCTGCGGTCCGGAGTCGATCGTCCGGCCGGCGCCGAAGACGCCCTCGAACGCGACGAGCCCCCCGGGGCGCAGCAGGCGCAACGATTCAGCGAGGTAGTCCAGGTACTCCAGGCGGTCGCCGTCGCAGAAGACGAGGTCGTAGCCGGAGTCCGCGAGCCGGGGCAGCACGTCCAGGGCGCGCCCGGGGATGAACCGGGCCCGGTTGCTGGCGAAGCCCGCCGCGCGGAAGGCCTGGCGGGCGAACTGCTGGTGCTCCGGCTCCGGGTCGACCGTGGTCAGCACGCCGTCCGGTCGCATTCCGTGCAGCAGGTGGATCCCGGAGACGCCGCAGCCGGTGCCGATCTCCGCGACGGCCTTCGCGTCCACGGCAGCGGCGAGCAGGCCCAGGGCCGAACCCGTGCCCGGGGTCACCGAGCGCAGACCCGCCTCGCGGGCCCGGTCACGTGCCCAGAGCAGCGCGTCGTCCTCGGCGACATAGGCGTCGGAGAACGCCCAGCTCGTCTGCCGGTTGCCGGTAATGACCCTCTCCTGTCCCCGTTGTTGCCTCGGCGTGACTGTATCCGTTGGCGTCGGGAACCCGCAGATGGGACCGGTCGTTCAAAGGGGAGAGCAAAGAGACGAACGAGCGGTCGGGGGGCTGGGAAGGGGGCGGCGCATGGACCAGGGCGTCGAGCAACTGCTGACGCAGCCGTACGAGCCGTGCCAGCCCAGATCAAATTCTCGTAAAACCGCTTATCCGGAGCTAACGGGCGAGGTGGCTATGGTAGGGGCTCCACTGGACACCACCAGAGCCGACAGGGGAGGTGCGGCCGCACCCGCGGATCGGGGCGGAGTGCTGCGGCGCTTCCTCGGATCGGCAGGCAGGCCGAAATCCGTGAACGACACCGCTGCTGACCCCAGCCACGCCGCCGGTCCCGCCACGGGACCCGCCCAGACCGCGACCTTCACCAGCGACGCGGACGGGCAGGCGTGGACTCCGCCCACATGGGAGGAGATCGTCAGCACCCACAGCGGCCGGGTCTACCGCCTCGCCTACCGCCTCACCGGCAACCAGCACGACGCCGAGGACCTCACCCAGGAGGTCTTCGTCCGCGTCTTCAGGTCCCTGTCGACGTACACGCCGGGCACCTTCGAGGGCTGGCTGCACCGCATCACGACCAACCTCTTCCTGGACATGGTGCGCCGCAAGCAGCGCATCCGCTTCGACGCGCTCGGTGACGACGCGGCCGAGCGGCTGCCCAGCAAGGAGCCCACCCCGCAGCAGGTCTTCCACGACGCCCACTTCGACGCGGACGTCCAACAGGCGCTGGACACCCTCGCGCCCGAGTTCCGTGCCGCCGTCGTCCTGTGCGACATCGAGGGGCTGTCGTACGAGGAGATCGCCGCGACCCTCGGCGTCAAGCTCGGCACCGTCCGCTCCCGCATCCACCGCGGCCGCTCCCAGCTCCGCAAGGCGCTCGCCCACCGTTCACCCAAGGCGCGCGCCGAGCGTCGCTCCTTCGTGGCCGGCGTTCCCGCGCTGGGAGGAGGGGGCACGAGCGCGTGAGTGGGTCACGGCCTGAATCCGAGGGGCACCTCGCAGAGCAGCATCTGGGAGACCGACTCTCCGCCCTGGTGGACGGAGAGCTCGGTCACGACGCGCGTGAGCGCGTACTGGCGCACGTGGCGACCTGCCCGAAATGCAAGACGGAGGTCGACGCGCAGCGCCGGTTGAAGAACGTCTTCGCGGAAGCCGCCCCGCCGGCCCCCTCCGAGAGCTTCCTGGCCCGTCTCCAGGGGCTGCCCGCGGGCGGCGACGGGGACGGTGGCGGCCTGCCGCCGTTCGGCGGCGGGTTCGCCGACGACCTGACGGGGCTGCCCGGAAGGCTCGGCGGCCCCGGCGCCCTCGGCCCGAAGCGGGGCGAGCGGTTCGAGTTCGACTACGCGCCGCTGCGGCCGCACGCCTCCGTCCTGCCGCCCTCCGCACCGGGGCGGGGCTTCCGGATCCACGACGTGGGCCGCCAGGAGTCCGAGCGGTCGGCCTCGCGCGGACTGCGGTTCGCCTTCGCCGCGGCCGGCGCGGTCTCGCTGGCCGCCATCGCCCTGGGCGGCGTCACCGTCGGCACGCCTGACACCACCACCGACGCCCGCGGCTCGGGGAACGGCAGCAATGTGACGCCGACCCGGACCCAGGGCGCGGGAGCGGCCGCCACGTCCGAGAGCCAGCGCCGCCGCACGGCCGGTCCGCTGCTCGGGCAGGCCCAGGGGCAGCGGTCGCTCGGTGACGTCCCCGTCGCGCCCACCAGCGCCTCCGCGCCGCTGGTGCCGGGGCTGCCCGCGGCCGACGCCCGCCGGCAGGCCGTACACGCGCTGACCGCTCCGGTGACGGCCGGTGCCGCGGCCATGTCCCCGTTGATACGTCCGCTGGAAGCGGTGCCGCCGCTCTCGCTCGCGTCCTGGTCGACGGCGCCCGAGGTCCGGCCGCCCGGCCTGTTCGCCGCACCCGCCCCCGACCCGGCCGTGTCGCCGGCCCCGAAGGCGTCCTCGGCGCCCTCGCACCGGCCGGTCCGCTGACGGGCTCTGCGCGCCGGGCCCGGAACCTGATTGAATCCGGGGTGGCGCCAGAGCCCTTGGAGCCGACGATCTGCGGCCAGCTGCGGGGGAGAACATGAACGAGGCGAAGCCCACGAAGGCGAAGTGGTGGACTCGTCCCCGCTCGTCCGAGGACGCGACGGACGGCGACTTCGAGCTGGAACGGCCTCGCGGTACGGGTCCCGAGGGCACCGACGGCGGCGACTTCGAGCTCGAACGCCCGCTGCCGCCCCGCGCGGCCGACGAGGGGGACTACGAGCTGGACCGCCCGGCACCCGGCGGTGAGGCGCGCCCGAAGCCCCTCCACGAACCCGACCCGTACAGCACCCCGCCGTACGGCGAACCGGGCCCCTGGGCACCCGCCCCACCCGTCCAGCACCCGGCGACAACCCCGGCCCACGGCACGACACCGCCGCCCGCGCCCGCCGTCCCCACGCCCCCGCCCGGCGCGACCCCCGACCCGGCGCCGGCGGACGTCCCGTCCCCGGTCCCGCCGACCGGACACACGGCGCCGCCAGTACCTCACAGCACGCCGCCGCCCGCGCCCGCCGTCCCCACGGCCCCGCCCGGCGCGAGCCCGGACCCGGCGCTGACCGACGCCCCGCCCCCGGTCCCTCCGGCCCGGGAGCCCGCGGGGATGCGTGACGCGGCGTCCCTCGGCGTCCCCGCGCACGCGGCCGCCCCGGCAGGAGAGCCCGGGGGAGCGGCCGGCCCCGCTCCCGAGCCGACGGCGGTGCAGGGTGCCGAGCCCCCGCTCGACCCCTGGGGCCGTTACGACCCCTGGGCCGCGTCGTCCGCCCCGGAGCCCCTCCAGCACAGTGGCAGGCCCCCCGGGACGCCGGACGAGCGGCGCAGGGGGCTCAGGAAGGCGCTGATCGGCGGAGCGCTGCTCATCGCGCTGATCTCCGGCACCGTGGGCGGCGCCATCGGCGTCTACCTGGAGCGCAACGGCGGCGTGGGCACCGTAGAGCTGCCGCAGGCCGGTGCCGAGTCCGCCGAGCGGGCGCCCGGCAGTGTCGCGGCGCTGGCCGGCCGCGCCCTGCCCAGCGTGGTGACCCTGCACGTCAGCGGCAGCGACGCCGCGGGCACCGGCACCGGCTTCGTCCTCGACGACCGCGGCCACATCCTGACCAACAACCACGTCGTGGACCCCGCCGGAGACGGCGGCGGGATAACGGTGACCTTCAACAGCGGCGACACCGCCGAGGCCACCGTCGTCGGCCGCGACAGCGGGTACGACCTCGCCGTGGTGAAGGTGAAGGGCGTCAGCGGCCTCACCCCCATGCCCCTCGGCAACTCCGACAACGTCCGGGTCGGGGACCCCGTCGTGGCCATCGGCGCCCCCTTCGACCTGGCGGGCACGGTCACCTCCGGCATCATCAGTGCCAAGGAGCGCCCCATCACCGCCGGCGGCGAGGAGGGCGACGCCAGCGACGTGTCGTACGTCGACGCCCTCCAGACCGACGCGCCCATCAACCCGGGCAACTCCGGCGGCCCCCTCCTGGACTCCCAGGGCCGGGCCATCGGCATCAACTCCGCCATCCGCTCCGCGGGCGGCGGCAGCGCCGAGTCGGACGGCGGCCAGTCCGGTTCCATAGGGCTCGGCTTCGCCATCCCCATCAACCAGGGCAAGCGCGTCGCCGAGGAACTGATCAACACCGGCAAGGCGAGCCACCCGGTCATCGGCATCACCCTCGACATGAACTACACGGGCGACGGCGCCCGGGTCGGCGCCGACGGATCCGCGGTCACCAAGGGCGGTGCGGGCGCCAAGGCCGGCATCAAGCCGGGGGACGTGATCACCGCGGTGGACGGACAACGCGTCCACTCCGGCGAGGAACTGATCGTCAAGACCCGCGCCCACCGCCCCGGCGACCGCCTCGAACTCACCCTTGAACGCGGCGGCAAGGAAACAAAGGTCTCCCTGGTCCTCGGCTCCTCCGACGGCGACTGAGCGGAAGGCAAACAATTCGGAAAGCGCTCGCATACACGCACTCGGGACTCACGGGACGGTACCGGTCACGCGGGGTCGGCGGGTACCGTGGTGGCGGCCCGGACATCCCAAGGAGCTTCAGGTGTTCAATGACATAGGACCACTCGAGCTGGTCGCGCTCGTTGTTCTCGCCGTGCTCGTCTTCGGTCCGGACAAGCTCCCCAAGGTCATCCAGGACGTGACGCGCACCATCCGGAAGATCCGGGAGTTCTCGGACAGCGCCAAGCAGGACATCCGCCAGGAGCTGGGCCCCGAGTTCAAGGACTTCGAGTTCGAGGACCTCAACCCCAAGACGTTCATCCGCAAGCAGATGGAGAACGACGAGCTGGGGCTCAAGGAACTCCGCAACGGCTTCGACCTGAAGAAGGAGATGGCCGAGGTCACCGACGCGGTGCACGGCCGCGACACGGAGTCCTCGTCGTCCGGGTCCGCGTCCTCGTCCGGTTCGGGCGGCGGCCGTATCGACATGTCGAAGAAGCCCGACATGGCGAAGAAGCCCGAGAAGCCCGCCGCCGAGGACCGCCCGCCCTTCGACGCCGACGCCACCTGAGCCCACCCGCCACCTCACCGCGGGTGACGCGTCTCATACTCCGGACGGGGGCGTACCGGGCCCGATGACGGCCTCCGGGCGACCACGCGCCGGGCGCTTTCCCGGCTGCCGCCAGTGGTGTGGCTATGCTTCCCGAGTTGTTGTGCGGACCGGACGAGTGCGCCCGAAGGGGGGCGGGCCGTTCCGGCCCGACGAGCGCGAGGAGGCGTCCGGGCACATGGAGACGACGAGTCAGGCGGTCGCACAGGCGCCGGCCGCGGAGGGCGGACCCCAGTCCCCGTCCGGCCGGCAGACGGTCGACGGCTACCTGAGTGCGCCCTTCCCGTGGTACGGCCTCGATGAGGCGTTCACGGGACCGCGCAGGCTGATGCAGCTCGGTACGGCGGCCGACGGCACCGTCGAGCACGGCTCGATCGGGCACGGCGACGAACCGTCGGTCCGCAACGAGCACGTCGCGGGCGACGAACAGGACGCCAAGGAGAAGTTCGCGGTCGTCGTGACCGTGGCGGCCAACCCGGACCGGCGCAGCGCCGACGGCACGGGCCTGCTGGAGGCGACCTCGGTCTCCTCGGCGGCCTGGCTCGCCGGCGTGGGCCTGCTGTCCTTCACCTGGCCCGGCCAGATGGACCACTCGCTGCGCGACGACTGGCTGGAGCAGCAGACGGAGACGGCCTGGGTCCTCGCGGACGACCTGGACGGCGAGGACTGGACGACCCTGTCCCTCCCCGTGGACGGCGTGCCGACGCCGTTCCACTACCGGGAGTCCGAGTTCGGCTGGGTCCTCGCGGGCTCCACCGAGCAGGGCGTGCACCTCGGCGCCTACGGCCGGGGCATGAGCGCGTACGGCCTGGCCTTCTCCGTGGTCAAGGACATCGCCGCCTACGTCTGACGCCCGGCGGCCGTCCGTACACGACGAGGGGCGCCGTCCCGCCGGACAGCGCCCCGGTCACCTCGCGGCGAGGGTCAGAACTTGTTCTTCGGCGTGATCCCCAGCGACAGGCCCGAGAGGCCGCGCTGACGGCCGCCCAGCTTGCCCGCGATCGAGCGCAGGGCCGCGCCCGCCGGGGACTCCGGGTCGGACAAAACGACGGGCCTGCCCTCGTCGCCGCCCTCGCGGAGCCGGACGTCGATCGGGATGGCGCCGAGCACCGGCACGGAGGCGCCGGTGGTGCGGGTGAGGCCGTCGGCGACCGACTGGCCGCCGCCCGTGCCGAACACGTCGACCATCTCGCCGCAGTGCGGGCAGGGCAGGCCGGACATGTTCTCGACCACGCCGACGATCTTCTGGTGGGTCTGCACGGCGATGGCCCCGGCCCGCTCCGCCACCTCGGCGGCGGCCTGCTGAGGGGTCGTCACGACCAGGATCTCGGCGTTCGGCACCAGCTGGGCCACCGAGATCGCGATGTCACCGGTGCCGGGCGGCAGGTCGAGCAGCAGGACGTCCAGGTCGCCCCAGTACACGTCGGCCAGGAACTGCTGGAGCGCGCGGTGCAGCATCGGGCCGCGCCAGACGACCGGCGCGTTGCCCGGGGTGAACATGCCGATGGAGATGACCTTCACGCCGTTCGCCGACGGCGGCATGATCATGTTCTCGACCTGGGTGGGGCGTCCGTCGGCGCCCAGCATGCGCGGCACCGAGTGGCCGTAGATGTCGGCGTCGACGACCCCGACCTTGAGGCCGTCCGCCGCCATCGCCGCCGCCAGGTTCACCGTCACCGACGACTTGCCGACGCCGCCCTTGCCGGACGCGACCGCGTAGACCCGGGTGAGGCTGCCGGGCTTGGCGAAGGGGACCTCGCGCTCGGTCTGGCCGCCGCGCAAGGCGCTCGCCAGCTCCTTGCGCTGCTCGTCGCTCATCACGTCCAGCTCGACGTCGACGCGCGTGACCCCCTCGACCGCCGCGACGGCGTCCGTCACGCGCTGCGTGATGGTGTCCCGCATGGGGCAGCCGGAGACCGTCAGGTACACGGCGACCGCGACCGCTCCGTCCGCGCCGATCTCCACCGACTTGACCATCCCCAGCTCGGTGATGGGCCGGTTGATCTCGGGGTCGTTCACCGTCGCCAGTGCCTCGCGCACCGCGTCTTCCGTAGCCATAGTCACGATGGTACGGCGCCGCACACCGGGCACGGAAAGCCCCGTCAGCGGTCGTGTACGTCACGCCCCGGCGGGCGATCCGCCGGGAATACCCCGCGGTCGGGGTGGTGGCCGTTCTGCCGCTCCTCCAGGTCCCGGAGCACGTCCTGCAGCTCGGAGCGGATCCAGTCCCTGGTGGCGACCTCGCCCAGGCCGATGCGGAGTGCCGCGATCTCCCGGGTCAGGTACTCGGTGTCGGCGATCGACCGCTCGTTCTGCTTGCGGTCCTGCTCGAGATTGACCCGGTCCCGGTCGTCCTGCCGGTTCTGCGCGAGCAGGATGAGAGGGGCCGCGTAGGAAGCCTGCAGCGAGAGCATCAGCGTCAGGAAGATGAACGGGTACTCGTCGAACCGCAGCCCGCTCGGCGCGGACACGTTCCACACCACCCACAGGATGATGACGAACGTCATCCAGACGATGAACCGCCCGGTGCCCAGGAACCGCGCGACCCGTTCCGAGAGCCGGCCGAAGGACTCCGGGTCCCACTCGGGCAGGATGCGGCGGCGTGGCGCGCGGGGCTGGTCCAGCCGGGCACGGGAACGGGAGGCCGTGGCTCCCGACGCGGCCCGCTCCCGGGTCGCCGTCTCACGGTCGGGCACCATCGGCGCTCCCCTCCTTCGCCGCCCCGGCCGGCTCGTCGAGGTGGTACTCGGTCTCCCGCCAGTCGTCGGGCAGCATGTGATCCAGTACGTCGTCCACGGTGACCGCGCCGAGGAGCGACCCGGAGTCGTCCACGACCGGCGCCGCGACCATGTCGTACGCGGCGAAGAACCCGGCGACGACGGGCAGCGCGGCGTCCGGGTCCAGGGGCCGCAGATCGTCGTCGAGGATCGACCCGACCAGGGTGTACGGGGGGTCGCGCAGCAGGCGCTGGAAGTGGACGGTGCCCAGGTACTTGCCGGTCGGCGTCTCCTCCGGCGGTCGGCACACGTAGATCTGGGCGGCGTGCGCCGGGGACAGGTCGGGGTTGCGGATCCGGGCCAGGGCGTCGGCGACGGTCGCGTCGGGCCGCAGCACGATCGGCTCGGTGGTCATCAGACCGCCGGCCGTGTGCTCCTCGTACGCCATCAGGCGCCGCATGTCGGCCGCGTCGTCCGGCTGCATCAGGCTCAGCAGCCGTTCCTTGTCCGCCTCGGGCAGCTCGCCGAGCAGGTCGGCCGCGTCGTCGGGGTCCATCGCCTCCAGCACGTCCGCGGCGCGCTCCTCCTTGAGCTTGCCGAGGATCTCGATCTGGTCGTCCTCCGGCAGCTCCTCCAGTACGTCGGCCAGGCGGTCGTCGTCGAGGGCGGCGGCGACCTCCGCGCGGCGCTTGGCGGACAGGTGGTGCAGGACGTTGGCGAGGTCGGCGGGGCGCAGCTGCTCGAAGGTGGCGAGGAGGTTCTCGGCGCCCTGCCCGTGCTCCTCCACGGAGAAGCCGGTGACGCCGGACCACTCGACGGTGAGGGTCTCGCCCTTGGCCCGCCGGAAGGCGCCGCCCTTCCTGCCCTTGCGCACGAAGACCTTGTCGATCTCCCAGTCCCGGCGGGCCGGCAGCTGCTGCACCGACAGGTCGAGGACGGTCACCTCCTCGCCCGTCTCGGTGAGCGAGACCCGCCGGTCGAGCAGTTCGCCGAAGACGAGGCGCTCGGTGGGCCGCTGCTCGAAGCGCCGGACGTTGACCACCCCGGTGGTGATGACCTGGCCGGACTCGATGCCGGTGACCCGGGTCATGGGCAGGAAGATGCGGCGGCGGGTGGTGAGTTCGACGACCAGCCCGAGCACCCGCGGGGGTTTGCGGCCCACCCGGAGCATGACGACCAGGTCGCGCACCCGGCCCACCTGGTCGCCGGCCGGGTCGAACACGGCGATGCCGGAGAGATGGGAGACGAAGATCCGGGGGGCGCCCGCTGCCATGGCCGCGGCTCCTTTTCGTAAGCGTGCCTCAGAGTGCGTGGCTCAGAGTGCGTGACGGCTGATGCGTGACGGCTGATTCGTACGGTGTCTCTTTTCCGAATTGCCCGCTCGGACGGGCTTCAGGCTAGCCCGTCCCGATCGGCCGCGCCCTGGCGGCCGGTCCGGACGGACTGGCTCCGTTCGCCCTCCGGGGCCCCGGTACGCTGCGGTACGCCGCCCCGCGGTCAGCCCGCCGGCGGCGTCCCGTCCGCGTCGTGTCAGCCCCTGTCAGAAAGGCAGTTCCACCTGTGTCTGTGACTCCCCGGCGCCGTGTCCGCAGGGCCGCTCTCAAGGGCGTGGTGTGTGCCCTGGCCGCGGTGACGGGCGCGGGGCTGACGGGCTGCGGCGGCGAGGACCCGGACGCGGGGACCAACGGCCTCGGGAAGCTTCCGGCCGACACGATCCAGACCAAGTCCCGCGCGGTCGCCCAGTCCGCCGAGGCGGTACGCCTGCACGGCACCGTGGCCGCCGGCGGGAGCACATACCGCCTCGACATGCGGCTGAAGGCCGACGGAGGCACCGGCTCGGTCGCCGCCGAGGGGGCGACGTTCGGGCTGCTGCGCGTCGGGGAGCAGCTCTTCCTCAAGGCCGACGCCGGGTTCTGGAGCCACGACGGCGGTGACGCCAAGGCCGCCGAGAAGCTGGCCGGCAAGTACGTGAAGGTGCCGCAGGGCGACCCCGTGTACAAGAAGTTCAGCGGCTTCACGGACAAGGACGTCCTCCTCGGAGGTCTGCTGACGCTGCACGGAGAGGTCAAGACCGACGGTCGGCACGAGCAGGCGGGGGTCCGCACCATCCGGATCACCGGCGACGACGGCGCCGGCGGCTCGCTCGACGTCTCCCTGGAGGGCTCGCCGTACCCGCTGCGGCTGGTGCGGGCGGGCAGCGCGGGCACGCTGAGCTTCTCGGACTGGAACACGGACTTCGCACTCGAGGAGCCACCGAAGGACGACACCCTGGACTACGGCAAACAGCTGCCGTCGTCCTAGGTCGTGTCCGCAAAGTCCTGCCTGCCCCGCGACGCGCGGCACGCACTCTCGCCGCACCGGGCGAAGCCCCGAGTACGCCCAGTACGAGGGGCTGCGCCCGGCACTCCCCCAGCCTCCGGCCGGGGGGACCCCCAGAGCACGCACCGGACGCCGCG